>JBDTKD010000020.1:0-13314 GCA_039935515.1 Bradyrhizobium sp. | reverse complement strand
CGCTCGCCCTCGCGGACGACCACGCACGGCTTGGGGCCGATGTGGATCGCTACTCCTTCATCGCAGTGGACTTGCACCACCTACTCCTTGCCGGTCTCCCGGCGCACCGTCTCGAACCATGAGGCCTTGGGAGACGCAACAATGATTCGAGTGAACCGGAAAACGCAGTAGTATAGAAAAGCCCCATGATCCGTTCCTTCCTGACCGTATCGTCCGGCACGCTGGTTTCGCGGCTGCTGGGATTCGTGCGCGATTCGATGGTCGCGGCGCTGCTCGGCGCCGGTCCCGTCGCCGACGCGTTCCTGATGGCGTTTCAGCTGGTCAATGTGGTCCGGCGGCTGTTGACCGAGGGCGCACTGAATGCGGCGCTGGTGCCGGCCTGGCTGCGCGTGCGCGAGGCTGGCGGCACGGCAGCGGCAGCGGCCTTCGCCGGCCGCGTGCTCGGCACCGTCAGCGCGACACTGGTCATCATGGCGGCGCTGATTGGCCTGTTGATGCCGCTGGTCATTGCCGCGCTGGCGCCGGGATTCGCCGGGCATGCGACGTTGCGGCTCGCCGTCGAGGATGCGCGCCTGATGCTGCCCTATCTCGCTTTCGCAGGTCCGGTCACCGTCATGATGGCGGTGTTGAACGCACAAGGCCGTTTCGCACTGACGGCCTTCTCGCCCCTGCTGTTCAACCTCACACTGATTGCCGCAACATCCGTGCTGCTGTTCCGGCAAACGGACGCCGCCGATGCCGCGTTCGCGATCGCGGCCACGGTCGGCATCGCCGGGCTGTTGCAATTGCTGACGTTGGTGGTGCGCCGCGGCGGGGCCTTCGCGACGCCGCTGCGCGCGGCGTTCGACGCGGAAATGCGCGGCTTTTTCGCCAAGGCGATCCCGGGCATGATCGCCAGCGCTGGGCCGCAATGGTTCGTCGTCGCCGGTGCGATCATCGCGTCGTCGTCGCCGTCGGCGGTGTCGTGGCTGTATTTCGCCAATCGCCTGATCGAACTGCCGCTCGGCATTGTCGGCGCCGCCATGGGTACCGTGCTAGTGCCCGAGCTGACCCGCGCGCTGCGCGGCGACGATCCGAGCTCGATGATCGAGGCAGGCTCGCGCGGGCTCGAACTCGCGGTTGGGCTCGCGTTGCCCGCGACGCTGGGATTGATCGTGCTCCGAGAACCGATTGTGTGCGCGCTATTCCAGCACGGCGCATTCACCGCCGTCGATACCGCGGCCACCGCCCAGGCGCTGATGTGGCTGGCGCTTGCCTTGCCCGCTTATGTGCTGGTCAAGGCGCTGTCGCCGGCATTCTTCGCGCGCGAGGATACGAGCACGCCGTTGCTCGCGACGCTGAAGGGATTTGCGGTCGCGATCCTCTCCGCGCTGCTGTTCGGCCGGTTGTTTGGCGCCGACGGGATCGCGGCTTGCATTGCGCTCGGCGCGTGGAGCAGCGCGCTGGCCTTGATCCGGCATGGCGCGGCGACGTTCGGATTTGCCGTCGATGCCGTGGCGCGCCGGCGGCTGCCGCGGATCGCCACGGCCGCAATCGCCATGGGCGGGTTACTGTGGCTGGAGGCGAGGTTCGTGCTGCCGTGGACGGCGGAGGCGCATGGCGCCGCGCAAATTGCCGTTCTTGGCATTCTCATTGCCGGCGCAATCGCGATTTACGGCTTGTTGCTGGCCCTGCTCGGCGTGAGCGACTGGCGCGACGCGGCAAGCCGCACCGGGCGAAAGGCGGCGCGCGACTTGCGCGACTGAGGCGCTCATGGCAATTGACGGCGCATGACGCCTGCCGGCAACTGACCGCGCTTGGCGCCGACCGGCCTTTGATGGCGCGAACAGCTACGCGCGGGAAGCGGACCATGACAATTGTTGAACGGGTTTTTTCGGGCGTCCAGCCGACGGGCAATCTGCATCTCGGCAACTACCTCGGTGCGATCGTCAACTTCGTGAAGCTGCAGCAGACCCACCACTGCCTGTATTGCGTCGTCGACATGCATGCGCTGACGCAGCCGGTGTCGGTATGGGGCGGCCCGGCCGAACTCGCGCGCAATACCAGGGAAGTGACCGCGGCCTTCATCGCCAGCGGCATCGACCCGAAGAAGCATATCGTCTTCAACCAGAGCCAGGTCTCCGAGCACGCCGAACTGGCGTGGATCTTCAATTGTGTGGCACGGGTCGGCTGGCTCAACCGGATGACGCAGTTCAAGGAAAAGGCCGGCAAGGATCGCGAGAACGCCTCGGTGGGGCTGTACGATTATCCGGTACTGATGGCGGCCGACATCCTGCTCTATCGCGCCACCCATGTCCCGGTCGGCGAAGACCAGAAGCAGCACCTCGAACTGTCGCGCGACATCGCGCAGAAATTCAACAATGATTTCGGCGATTCAATCCGCAGCCACGGCTTTGCGGAGGGCTGGTTCTTTCCCCAGCCCGAGCCGCTGATTATCGGCCCTGCGACGCGGGTGATGTCGCTGCGCGACGGCACCAAGAAAATGTCGAAATCGGACTCCTCCGACAATTCGCGCATCAACCTGACCGACGATGCCGACACCATCGCGCAGAAGATTCGCAAGGCGAAGACCGATCCGGAGCCGTTGCCGTCGGAGGAAAAGGGCCTCGAGACCCGCCCCGAGGCCGACAATCTGGTCGGCATCTACGCCGCGCTGGCGGGTCGCAGCAAATCCGACGTGCTGCGCGAATTCGGCGGCGGCCAGTTCTCCAGCTTCAAGAATGCGCTGGTCGAACTTTGCGTCGCCAAGCTGTCGCCGGTCGCCTCCGAAATGAAGCGGCTGGTCGCCGACCCCGGCCATGTCGATTCGATCCTGGTCGACGGTGCCGGCCGCGCGCGCGCGATCGCGGCCGAAACCATGCGCGCGACCAGGGATATCGTCGGGTTTGTCCACAAGCCCTAGCTTGCCGCCGGCTGCGATCCCCTGGCCCGCGCCAAGCGACGGGCGCTTGTCGGGGATGGCCGCGCCGTGGCAGCATGCGGCCTGCCTGGCGCAGCGGCGGGACACGGCATGACCACCCAGCGACGAAGCTACGAGGCCGGCCATAGGCCAAAATGTCTCGTCGTCGTCGACGACACCGCGGAATGGGATCGCGCGGTCTACTACGCCAGCCGCTGGGCGGTCCGGGCCGGCGGCGGCGTCGTGATGCTGCGCGTCATCGAGACCGAGGACCAGAACCAGCAATGGCTCGGGGTTGCCGACATCATGCGCGCGGAAGCGCAGGAAGAGGCCAACGCCGCGCTCGATCGTGCCTCCGGCCGTGCCAACGGCATCGCCGCAATCACGCCCGAGCGCGTGATCCGCGAGGGCGATCCGACCGAACAGATCCTCGACGTCATCGACCAGGACGCCGATATCGCGATGCTGGTGCTGGCGGCCAATCCCGGCCCGGAGGGTCCCGGCCCGCTCATTTCCATGCTGGCTGGCGCGGCCGGCTCGTTCCCGATCCCCGTCACCATCATATCCGGCGACCTCAGCGACGAAGCCGTCGACGCCCTGTCCTGAACGGTGCGGGAACCCGCATTTCGACCGGCAAAACAGCCATTTCGAGCTTGATCGTGCGTTTGCCGTCGCCATCTGGTAGGACAGGCCCACGCGCCGGCCTTGAACCGGCGACGCCGGAGAAAAGCAGATGTTCATTCAGACCGAAGCCACCCCCAACCCCGCCACCCTGAAATTCCTTCCGGGCCGCACCGTGCTCGACAGCGGCACCATGGAATTTTCCAATCGCGAGGCCGCCGTCCGTTCGCCGCTTGCCAAGAAACTGTTCGACGTCCCTGGCGTCACCGGCGTGTTTTACGGTTCCGACTTCGTCACCGTGACCAAGGACGACAGCGACTGGCAGCACCTCAAGCCCGCGATCCTTGGTGCCATCATGGAGCATTATATGTCCGGCGCGCCGCTGCTGGCAGATGGCAGCGTCGCAAGCGACGAGGCCGCCGACCAGGACGACGAGTTCTTCAACGATGAGGACGCCGAGACGGTTGCGACCATCAAGGACTTGATTGAAACCAGGGTCCGCCCGGCCGTGGCCAGCGACGGCGGCGACATCACGTTCCGGGGCTTCAAAGACGGTATCGTCTATCTCAATATGAAGGGTTCCTGTTCGGGCTGCCCGTCATCCACCGCGACGTTGCAGCACGGCATCCAGAACCTGCTCAAGCATTTTGTGCCCGACGTGGTCGAAGTCCGGCCGGTGTGATGGGAGTGGCGAGTAGTGGGTAGCGAAAGGCGAGTGGCGGTTCACAGCCAGGCGGCTGACTTTCCATTCACTCTTCGCTACTTGCCCTTCGCCTGCTCCCGATGCTGATCCTCGCCATCGATACGGCACTCGACGCCTGTGCCGCTGCGGTGCTCGATACCGACACGAGCAAACTGATCGCGCAGGAATCGCAGGCCATGAAACGCGGCCATGCCGAAGCGCTGATGCCGCTGATCGCGCGCGTAATCGGCGGCTCGGGATTGACATTTGCAGCGATCGACCGCATCGCGGTCACCACCGGCCCCGGCAGTTTCACCGGCTTGCGGGTCGGGCTGTCCGCTGCGCGCGGCATCGCGCTCGCCGCCAGCAAACCGGCGGTCGGAGTGACCACGCTGACGGCCTACGCCGCGCCCATTGTCGGCCAGAACGTCGAGCAGCCGGTCATCTCGGCGATCGATGCACGGCATGACCAGGTGTATTTCCAGGTGGTGGGCGGCAACGGTAGCCCGCTGCTGCGGCCGCGCCTTGCCCCGATTGCGGAAGCGCTCGGCGCCGCGCGCTATGGCGCACCCTATCTCGTCGGCAACGCCGCCAAAATCCTCGCCGACCGCTGGCCTGCCGATGCGCCGCCGCCGTTCAAGGTGGATGTCCAGGCTGCGCCGGATATTGCCTGGGTGGCATGGGTCGGCGCCGCCGTCAGTCCCGATACCGCACCGGCGCGGCCCTATTATCTGCGCGCACCCGACGCCAAGCCATCCGGACATCCGCTACCCACCGTCTCGCAACCCACTGCATCATGATGGCGTGGCTGTCCGAATTATGGGGCAGCGGCGCCGCAGCGGTCGAGCCGGCACGGCTGCGGGATGCGCCACGGCTGGCGCAGTTGCACGGCGAATCATTTCACCGTGGCTGGGGCGAAAGCGAATTCGAGGCCATGCTGACCGAGCGCAACACGCTGGTTCACCGCCTGACCGCCGGGCGCAAGATCATCGGCTTTGCGGTCTCCCGGATCGCGGCGGACGAGGCCGAGATACTTTCGATCGCGGTGGCGGAGAGCCATCGCGGTCGCGGCCTGTCCCGCGAACTCCTGCTGACCCATCTTGGTCATTTGGCGGGACGCGGCGTGCGCACCGTCTTCCTCGAGGTCGAGGAAAACAATCAGCCGGCGCGGCGGCTTTACCAGGGGAGCGGATTTGGGGTCGCCGGACGTCGCGAACGCTATTACCGGCAGTCCGGCGCGGAACAATTGAACGCCCTGTTGATGCGCCGCGACTTGTCGTAATGCGCGCACGGTGGCAGAACATGCCTCATTATCGGAACGCAGGACCATGACCGCCCTGAAATCCTCGCCCACGCTCAAGGCCACCGGCATCGAGGCGCGCTGTGCCGCCACCGGCATGCGCATGACCGAGCAGCGCCGCGTCATTGCGCGCGTGCTGGCGGAAGCCGTGGATCATCCCGACGTCGAGGAACTGTATCGCCGTTGCGTCACGGTCGACGACAAGATCTCGATCTCGACCGTGTATCGCACCGTCAAGCTGTTCGAGGATGCCGGCATCATCGAGCGGCATGATTTTCGCGAGGGCCGTGCCCGCTACGAACAGATGCGCGACAGCCACCACGACCATCTGATCAATCTGCGTGACGGCAAGGTGATCGAATTCACCTCCGAGGAGATCGAGCAATTGCAGGCCGAGATCGCCCGCAAGCTCGGCTACAAGCTGGTCGATCACCGGCTGGAACTGTACTGTGTCCCGCTCGATGACGACAAATCCTGATCGAGCCAATTTCGACCTTGTGATTTTCGATTGCGACGGCGTGCTGGTCGACAGCGAGGTCATCTCGTGCCGCGCCCATGCCGAGACGCTGACGCGCTGTGGCTATCCGATCACCGAGGAGCAGGTGCTTGAGCGGTTCCTCGGCGTCTCGGATCGCGAAGCGCGCCTGATCGTCGAAGCCGAGATCGGCCGCAAGCTTCCCGACAATTTCGAGGCGCAGGTCAAAGACTCCACGCTGCGGTTCTACGCCGGCGATCTCAGGGCAATCTCGAACGTCGCCGCCGCGATCGCCGCAATCGGGCTGCCCAAATGCGTGGCATCGAGCGGCACGCCCGAGAAGATCAGGCATGGCCTCACTTGCGCCGGCCTCTATGACACGTTTGCACCCAGCATATTCTCGGCGACCCAGGTCGAGCGCGGCAAGCCGGCACCGGACCTGTTTCTGTTCGCTGCCGAGCAGATGCGGGTATCTGCCGCACGGTGTGTGGTAATCGAAGACAGCGTACCCGGCGTCACCGCGGCGCTTGCCGCCGGAATGAACGTGCTGGGCTTTCACGGCGGCAGCCACTGCGGCCCCGGCTATGCCGCGACGCTGCGGGCCGCCGGCGCGGCCAGGACCTTTGACGATATGCGGCAATTGCCGGATTGATCGGGCGGATCGAAGCCAGTTAGAAACCCGTCGTTCCGGAGATCTCTCGATTCGCTGGCGCCCCGGCAGGAGGGTAAACACTGGATTTCCGGGGATTTAGCCTATAATTGAGCCCCGCGCCGCATTGGCGCCATGTCCGCCCAGCATTCAGGTTCCATGAAACCGCCGCGCAAGCTGCATATCAAGTCCTATGGCTGTCAGATGAATGTCTACGATGCGCAACGCATGGTGGACACGCTGGCACCGGAGGGCTTTGTCGAGACCGCCAGCGCCGACGATGCGGATCTGGTGATCCTCAACACCTGCCACATCCGCGAAAAGGCGTCCGAGAAAGTCTATTCGGAGCTTGGGCGGCTGCGCGCGATCAAGGACGATGCCGCGCGCCATGGGCGCCGGATCAGCATTGCCGTGGCTGGCTGCGTCGCACAGGCCGAAGGCGATGAGATCATCCGTCGCGCGCCGGCGGTGGATATCGTGGTCGGCCCGCAAAGCTATCATCATCTGCCGCAACTGCTCGCCCGCGCCGGCAGTCACGGCCGCGCGGTGGAAACCGAATTCCCGGTCGAGGACAAGTTCGGCTTCCTCGCCCCGCCTAAGCCCGCGGCAATCCGTGCCCGCGGCGTTTCCTCCTTCGTGACGGTGCAGGAAGGCTGCGACAAGTTCTGCACCTTCTGCGTGGTGCCCTATACCCGCGGCGCCGAGATGTCGCGGCCGGTCGCGCGAATCGTCGACGACGTGCTTCGGCTGGCCGACAGCGGCGTGCGCGAAATCACCCTGATCGGGCAGAACGTCAATGCCTATCACGGCGAAGGACCGGACGGACGGATCTGGTCGCTCGGCGGCTTGCTGCGGAGGCTTGCCGAAATTCGGGGCATCGCCCGTTTACGCTACTCGACCAGTCATCCCCGCGATGTCGACGAGACGCTGATCGAGGCGCATCGCGAGCTGCCGGCGCTGATGCCGTTTGTGCACCTTCCGGTGCAGTCCGGTTCCGACCGGATTCTGGCCGCCATGAACCGCAAGCATAGCGCCGATGAATATCGGCGCGTCATCGACCGGTTTCGTGCTGCGCGGCAAGATATTGCTTTTTCATCAGATTTCATCGTGGGCTTCCCCGGCGAGCGCGAGGAAGATTTCGCCGCCACCCTCGCTCTCGTCACACAAATCGGATACGCTGGCGCTTATTCGTTCAAATATTCGCCGCGGCCAGGGACGCCGGCGGCGGATCTGCAGGAGACGGTGTCAGCGGCCGAGATGGACGAGCGATTGGTGCGGCTTCAGGAATTGATCGACAGCCAGCAATCGGCCTTCAATCGGGCTGCGATTGGCCGCACGGTCGATGTGCTGTTCGAGCGCGCCGCGCGCAATCCCGGCCAGATCGTCGGCCGTACCGCTTATCTGCAGCCGGCGCATGTGATGGCGGCAGCGGATATGATCGGACAGGTGCTGCCGGTGACGATTGCAAGCCTCGAGCGCTACAGCCTGCTCGGTGAACTTGCGGCGTCTGCCGCCGCGCCGCCGGCGCAACCGGCTTTTTCCCCGCCGTCTCGTTCGCCTCACCTCACCATGGGAGCCTGAACCCTTGCCAAAAAGCGCATCGGATTCACCTTCGCTCGCTCCCAGCCGCAAACTTGATCGCGACCTGCAGATCCCGCCCGAAGCGCAAGTCGTGATCGATTTCGACGACAATCGCGCGGTCTCGGCCCTGGTCGGGCCCTACGGGCAAAACCTGGCGCTGATCGAGCGCCGGCTTGGCGTCGTGGTCGATTCCCGCGGCAATCACATCACCATCGCCGGATCGCGCGACGGCTGCGACGCGGTGCGGCGCGTGCTGGAAACGCTGTACACGCAGGCGACGCAGGGGCACGATCTGGCGCAGGGCGACGTCGAGGGCGCGATCCGCGCCGTGATCGCGCAGGGCTCGCTGTTCGAATTCGACGCCAAGACGGTCAAATCCTCGTTCGAGACCATCAACCTGCGCAAGCGCCCGGTGCGGGCGCGCACCGCGGCGCAGGATTCGTATATCCGCGCGCTCAAGCGCCATGAACTGGTGTTCGGCATCGGCCCCGCCGGCACCGGCAAGACCTGGCTTGCGGTGGCGCATGCCGCGCAATTGTTCGAACGCAAGGAAGTCGATCGCATCATCCTGTCGCGGCCGGCGGTGGAGGCCGGCGAGCGGCTGGGCTTCCTGCCCGGCGATCTGCGCGAGAAGGTCGATCCCTATCTGCGGCCGATTTATGATGCGCTATACGACCTGATGGATTCGCGGATTGTCGAGCGCGCGCTGCAGGGCGGCGAGATCGAGATCGCGCCGCTCGCCTTCATGCGCGGCCGGACCCTGACCAATGCCGCGATCATCCTGGATGAAGCGCAAAACACCACATCGATGCAGATGAAGATGTTCCTGACGCGGCTTGGCGAAAACAGCCGCATGATCATCACCGGCGATCCCTCCCAGGTCGACCTGCCGAACGGGCAGACCTCCGGTTTGGCCGAAGCCGCGAGGCTGCTCGACGGCGTCGAGGGGATTGCCCAGGTGAAATTCACGGCCGAAGACGTGATCCGCCATGAACTGGTGGCACGGATCGTCGCCGCCTATGAAGGATTGCCGCAGCGGACGGCAACCAGCAGGCCTTGATGCGAAAATCCTCCGCCGAACGCGCGCCGGGGATCATCCCCCTCCGCGGCAGAAATTCCGGACCGATGCCCCCGCTTGCGCTTCCCATATCAGAGGTTCTCGTCGTCACCGATTGCTGGCAGGCCGAACCCGATGCCGAAGCGGCCATCCATCGCGCGGTAGCGGCCGCAGCCGGCATGGTCGGTGCGGACGTCGGCGATGCCGAACTCGCGGTGATGCTGACCGACGACGCCGGCATTCGCACCCTGAACAGCAACTGGCGCGGCATCGACAAGCCGACCAACGTGCTGTCGTTTCCGGCGCTGCAGCCGACCGGCCGCGACGACGCCCCGCGCATGCTCGGCGACATCGCCATCGCCTACGAGACGACCCGCCGCGAGGCGGATGACGAACAGAAGCCGTTCGACCACCATCTCAGCCATCTGGCGGTGCACGGTTTCCTGCATTTGATCGGCTACGATCACGAAAACGATGGCGACGCCGAAACCATGGAGACCCTGGAGACCGAGATCCTGGCGCAACTCGGCATCCCCGACCCCTATGCGGATCGGGAACGGATCGACTGAAATGGCGGACTCTGAACCGACCCATGACAATCCACGCAACATCCGCAACCTGCCGGCGGTGGTGCAGGAGAGCGAGGTGTTGCGTCCCGCCGCCGAGAACTGGCTGGTTCGCGCCATCCGCACCCTGTTTGGATGGAAGCCGGGATCGGTACGCGACGATCTGCAGGTCGTGCTCGATGCCAGCACGCCGGACGAGGCAGGCTTTTCCGCGATCGAGCGCACCATGCTGCGCAATATCCTCGGTCTGCATGAGCGCCGTATCGCCGACGTGATGATCCATCGCGCCGACATCGTCGCGGTCAAGCGCGACATTCCGCTCGGCGAATTGATGAGCCTGTTCGAAAGCGCCGCCCATTCGCGCCTTGTGGTCTACAACGAAACCCTCGACGATCCCGAAGGCATGGTGCATATCCGCGACCTGCTGGCGTTCATGACGGCAAGGGCACGCGTGGTCGACACCGGCAAGATCAAGCGCAAGAAGCCCTTTCCGGCCGGCCTCGACCTGCGCGCGGTCGATCTGGCGCTGCCGCTTGCCGACGCCAGCATCATCCGAAAGCTCTTGTACGTGCCGCCGTCGATGCGAGCGATCGACCTGTTGGCGCAGATGCAGGCCTCGCGCATCCATCTGGCGCTGGTGGTGGACGAATATGGCGGCACCGACGGCCTGGTGTCGATCGAAGACATCGTCGAACAGATCGTCGGTGAGATCGACGATGAACACGACAGCGACGAGCCGCCGGCGATCGTGCGGCAGGCGGACAGTTCGTTCATCGCCGACGCGCGCGCGAGCCTCGACGACGTCCGCTCCGTGATCGGCGAGGAGTTCGTCACCGGCGAGGCCGGAGAGGAAGTCGAGACGCTCGGCGGCTATCTCGTCACCCATGTCGGCCGCCTGCCGGTGCGCGGCGAAGTCATTTCCGGACCCGGCAATTTCGAAATCGAGGTACTCGACGCCGATCCGCGGCGCGTCAAGCGGCTGCGCATCAGCACCCGCAAGGAACGCGCCGCGCCGCGCGCGAGCCGGCGTCGCGAATTGACGCCGGAGGCCGGTCAGGTGCAGGCCAACGACAACACGGGCCCGTCCGGCGACGGAGCCGGCTCATCGTGAAAGCCGCCGGCAGATTCCGCGCCGCCGCCCTGGCCATCATCCTGGCATGGGGATGGAAACGCGCCGTCATCGCGCTGGCGGCGGGGGCCTTGTCGTCGCTGGCCATGGCGCCGTTCAACGCCTGGCCGCTGCTGTTTCTGACCTTTCCGGTCATGGGCTGGCTGATCGACGGCGCCGGCGCGGGACGGCTGCGTGGCGTGCCGGCGGCGGCGATGGCCGGCTGGTGGTTCGGCCTCGGCTATTTCGTGCCGGGCCTGTACTGGATCGGCTACGCGTTCCTGGTCGATGCATCCACCTTCGCGTGGCTGATGCCGTTCGCCGTTCTCGGCCTGCCGGCCTATCTGGCGCTGTTTCCCGCCTTTGGCTTCGCATTGGCGCGACTGATCTGGACCCGGGACGCCTCGCGCGTGCTGGCGCTCGCCGCGGCGCTGACGATCAGCGAATGGCTGCGCGGTCACCTGCTGACCGGCTTTCCATGGAATGCGTTCGGATACGCCTTGAGCGAACCGCTGGCACTGGCGCAGACCGCATCGCTGATCGGGCTGTGGGGGCTGACCTTTCTTGCGGTGGCGATCTTCGCAAGTCCCGCCACGCTGATCGACGGTAGCGCGCGCGGCCGCAAGCCCTGGCTCACGCCGGCATCGGCCGTGCTGCTGCTGGTCGCGATGGGCGTGTTCGGCGCCGTTCGCCTGACGCTGCAGCCGACCGCGACATTGGCCAACCTCAAGCTGCGGATCATGCAGCCGAATCTGCAGCAGGACGTCCGCTTCAACTATTCCGCCAAGGCGGCCGTGATGCAGAAATACCTGACGCTGTCCGACCGCGCCTCGGGGCCGCAATCGACCGGCGTGCGCGACGTCAACATCCTGATCTGGCCGGAATCGGCGTTTCCGTTCTTTCTGACCCGCGAAGCCGATGCGATGGCTCAGATCGCCGATTTCCTGCCCAAGGGCACCGTCCTGATCACCGGCGCGGTACGCGCGCCCGACCTGCCGCCGGGCACCAAGATCACGCGCGCCTATAATTCCATCTATGTGATCGATCACGACGGCAGCGTGCTGTCGGTCTACGACAAGCTGCATCTGGTGCCGTTCGGCGAATACCTGCCGTTCCAGGACTGGATGGAGAAACTGGGCTTCGAGCAACTGACCAAGGTTCACGGCGGATTTATTCCGGGCACACGCCGCCGGCCGCTGGAGATCCCGCACGCGCCGGCCGCGCTACCCCTGATCTGCTATGAGGCGGTGTTTCCCGGCGACGTTGCCGAACGCAACAACCGACCGGGCTGGATCGTCAACCTGACCAATGACGGCTGGTTCGGAGATTCAACCGGCCCCTATCAGCATTTGCAGCAGGTGCGGCTGCGCGCGATCGAGGAAGGGTTGCCGGTGGTTCGCGCCGCCAACACCGGCATTTCCGCTGTGATCGACCCGTTGGGGCGGATCGTCGCACGGCTCGGCCTCGGCGTCGAAGGCGTGCTCGATTCCGCCCTGCCGTCGGCGATTGCGCCGACGATTTACGCCCGCGCCGGCGATATTCCGGCCGGGATTATCGTTATCGCCGCGTTAATCCTGGTGATCCGGCGGCGCGTTGCGAAGCGCGGGTCGTGACGCAGCCTTGCTCAAATTGTCCGCATCGCTGCCAATCCCAAGGGATTGATGGTATCGTCGCCTGAGGCATAATCCCGTTTCGTTTTGTCTCATGGCCGCGTGGGACCAAGGAGTGCCCGATGTCGACCAAAGCGCCGAACCCTGTTGACAAATATGTCGGCAGCCGGGTGCGCATGCGCCGCATCATGCTGGGCATGAGCCAGGAGAAGCTCGGCGAAGCCCTCGGCCTCACCTTCCAGCAGGTGCAGAAATACGAAAAGGGCACCAACCGGGTCGGGGCAAGCCGTATTCAGCAGATCTCCGAAATTCTCCAGGTGCCGGTATCGTTTTTGTTCGAGGGCGGACCGAGTGCTGCCGCAACCCCCGAAGGCTTCGGCGAAGGCACCTCGCCGGCCTACGTTTCCGATTTCCTCGCGACATCCGAGGGCCTGGCGCTGACCCGTGCGTTCACGCGCATCACCGACGCCAAGCTTCGACGCAGCATTGTCGATATGGTCGAACAGATTGCCGCACGCGAAGGCCCGGACAAGCGCTGAGCTGGCGCAAATTCCACCTCAGTGGCTTCATCCTTCGAGACGCATCGCTTCGCGATGCTCCTCAGGATGAGGTCTCAGACCCTCATGGTGAGGAGCGCGTCTTCGCGGTCGCGGTAGGGACGCCCATTACTGAGCGCCCCCCGCACAGATCCGTACGTGCCCGATTCGGGCATACGGCTCCCACCTCGGGTGAGTGACGGCGAAGCGGACGCTGGGCCAAGGATGGA
>JBDTKD010000019.1:0-4935 GCA_039935515.1 Bradyrhizobium sp. | reverse complement strand
GCCGCCTTTGTTTCCCCGATGTTATAAGCGGCCTCGGCCCGCAGCACGTAGCAATGCGCCAGGGCGGCCGGCTCGATACGGCATCTGCGATCGGCGTATTGGAACGCGGCAACAAAATCTTTGGCGGCGAGAGCGTTCGCCGCCACGATCTCGAGCGCCTGATGATGGGGTGGTTTGCCGGTGATCCATTGGTTTTGCACGGCACCGATCAATTACTTTCCGCGGCGTGCCGATCACGTCCGAGAAGGCCACATCCTGGGGCGCGGTGATTACTCAAGCGCGGCGGCTTGTTTGGGCCGGCTGCGGAAAACCCGAACCTTGCCCTTCGACGATGGGGTCTTGTTCACGACGGCAGTCGGCTGTGCGGGCAGATTTGGCTCGTCAGAAATCGCGGTGCGCTGGATCGCGATCCGCAAACCAACCAGCGGCTCGCGACCGGTTGGCCCCGACAGAACCAGCCGTTGGCCGATCGCGCGCAGGGTTGGTGAACTCAAGAACAAAGCCTCCGCCCACAGCTGGTAGTTTGAGGCGGAAGGCCCCGACAGCTCGAGCACGATGCCGGTGATCGGCAGGGCGCGTTGCCGCGTTCCGGCGAAGCTCTGCAGATCCACCATTTTGGGCGTTCCCGGCTGGGACGCGGATTTGACGGCATAGCGCAGATCGACATCCCCGGGCTTTTGCGGCCATTGAATCGCGATGCCTTCTATTCGCGACGGTGCGGTCGGTCCCGCGATCCACTCGTTTGGGCCAACCAGGACGTCGCCGATGCCGGCGACATGCCCGAGTAGCCGCATCCCGTCATCCGCCGCAGAATCCCATTCACCACCGGCGCGATAGACCGGCGTGCCCTGGGTCAGTGGCTCAAATTTCACGGCGGCTGCCTTCGACCCGTTCTGGCGCAACGGCACAACTTGGACATGAAGCTGCACGGCGGCGTTGGTTCGGACAATGAGGCTGGAGCCGGGCTGCCACAGCACCGCCTCGTCAGCATCGGGGTGCAGAACAAGCTCGACCTCGCGTTCATGGCCGGGAGCCGCCGAAACCACAACCTTCGGCGGGGAAGCTTCGTCGTCCGCGCTTTGATATTGAATGCAGAATAATCCTCTATCGAGATCAACGACCTTTTGCTGCCCAAGGTCTTTGCTGCGATCCATCCGTTGCCACCCCGAAAAAATACGAACTCAGAGGTCTTCGCAAAACCGCTGTTCCATCAGGCTCCCAAGTCGAAAGCCCCTTAACCATAACACCCTATCAGATCCTTATCACCCCGGTACGGGGGAATCTTCGATATGGTGAAGCTAAGGGAATGATGGCAAGCGGTCCGAGGGCGCCATTCAATCGGGACCACCGAATGAACATCCTTTTTGTCCACAATAACTTTCCTGCCCAATTTCGGAACCTGGCGGCCGCGCTGGTACGCGACCCGAACATGACGGTGGCGGCGATCGGATCCCACACCGCAGCCTCGGTGCCGGGCATTCGGTTGATCAAATATGCCCTTGCCGAAGGCGACGTCGCCGACACCCATCCCTTTGCACGGCGGTTTGATCTGGAGTGCCGGCGCGCCGAACAGGTCCTTTATGGCTTATCGTCGCTGACCTCGACGGGATTTAAGCCCGATCTCATTTTGGCCCACCCCGGATGGGGCGAGACTCTGCCGCTCCGCACGATGTTTCCGGAAGCAAAATTGCTGGTCTACTGCGAATATTATTATGGCGCCGCAGAACGTGATTTTGCATTTGACGTCGAATTCCCGGCCACCGGTCTCGACGGTCAGGTCGCGCTTCAACTGAAAAACGCAACCACCTTGCTGGCCCTCGAAGATTGCGATCTCGGGATCTCACCCACGACATGGCAGCAGTCCACGTTTCCTGCTCACTATCAGTCGAAAATTGAGGTGGTCCACGAAGGCATCAATGTCGATGTTGCTAAACCAGACCCTGCTGCGGTCTTGACGCTGCCCTCCGGTCGCCAGCTCAATGCTTCGAACGAGGTTGTCACGTTTGTAGCCCGCAATCTTGAGCCGGTGCGCGGCTATCATATTTTCATGCGTGCGTTGCCGAGTATCTTAGCGCGCCGACCCAATGCTGAAATTGTTGTCATCGGGGGCGACAGCACGTCTTACGGTGCGGCCCCGCCCGCGGGCACAACCTGGAAATCCATCTTTCTCAAAGAGCTTGAGTCTCAGATTGATTTGCGCCGAGTCCATTTCCTGGGACGCGTTCCCTATCAGACCTACATCAAGGCGCTCCAGGTTTCCTCGGCGCACGTCTACCTGACCTATCCCTTTGTGCTCTCCTGGTCGCTGCTCGAGGCGATGAGTGCGGGGTGTGTCGTGATTGGCTCGGATACCGCCCCGGTGCGGGAAGTCATCGATCCGACCCGTGGTATCTTGGTGCCGTTCTTCGATGTCGAGCAATGGGCCGATCGGGTGGTTGATGCGCTGAGACTACCAGAACGCTTCAAGCCCATCCGCCGCGAGGCCCGCCGGTTTGTGATGGAAAATTTTGACGCGGATCGATATGCGTGCCGCGAATGATGTCGATCCTGGAAGGCGACAGCTTGGCTGGGCGATCGCAAAGATCCAGGGGTTTCTGGCCGGGCAGGGCCCGCAAGCCGGCTCCGCCGGCGGATGGTTCAGGTGCCGACCGTAAAGGGACCAAAGCTCAACGCAATCGCAAGTAGCGTGTGAGGCCGCGTTCGTCACAGCCCGACCGCATAGCGCCCTGACAAGGTTTTCGGCGGGGTCAATCCGGCACGGGCGAACGGGAACGGCGCCCAAATGTTAGCTATTATTGTTATTAACATAACCCGATTTTCCGGGTACCGTTACATGAGGACAAGCTTCATCCGGCGAGTCGGCCCGGCGTGTGGCTGGCCAGTTAATTTCTGCTGGGAAAACCATTAAAGCCAAGGTGAGCAATGTGGATTTTGGATCTGCTGCTCTGCTGGATTGGGCTCAATCTCTTGTTTGTGGCGGTGCCGGTGTGAGCTTTCAATAGGCGGCTCTTTCCGATCCCCTACGCCGTAGGTCCGATATCCTTGTCCGGCGAAAATCTGCCGGGCAGAACAGGTTTTGAATCCCGGTCGGTCTGCGGCGCTGCCCTCATCAAAGCGGCGTTGTCTGCTATAGCTTCATAGAGTGCCCGCAACGACCGAACTCGATGGTCAGATGATGGTCGGGGATCATATTTGACTGAGTCAGTCGCTTCCCCCGACACCAAGACCCGCTTCGGTTCGATCACCAGTCGCGCTCGCTTGCTCCGCTCCTCGGCAACAAGAAGGGATATCAGCCCCCCACCCATCATGAAGAAGCCCAGCGCCGACCAAACGATGGAAAGGCAGAGCAGAAATCCGATGACAAGCAGTAGCGCTCCCAGGACACGCATCGGCCGGCCTACTCACAATTTTTTGCGATGATATGCCGGGAAGGGTGAGGAGAGCAAATTCGACCGTCCGCGGGAGGGGTCGACCGGTTCAAATCGCAGGCAGCGGCGATCGGGTTGAACGGTTCTCCGCCGTCTGGTGGTCTCGTTTTACCGCGCATGGTCGGGGATCCTCGCCCAGGCCACGAAATGGCCGTTGCGGTATTCGGGCTTGCCGTAGCGCAGCGGCTGGCCATCCAAATCGGTGACGGAGCCGCCGGCGGCCAAAAGGACCGCATGGCCCGCCGCGGTATCCCACTCCATGGTCGGCGCCAGGCGGGGGTAGACATCGGCTTCGCCCGCGGCGATGGCGCAGAATTTCAGCGACGACCCCGAAGGCCGCAGCTCGGCAACGGGATGCCGATCGATCCAGGCCTGGGTTGCGGCGTCGAGATGCGAGCGGCTCACCACCGCGCGCCATCCCTGCGCCGGCAGCCGCCCGACCTCCAGCGCACAGAGGGCGCTGAAGGTCGGCGACGGGTCGTGATGGGCGACCGCCATCCTGCACGCGGTCGAGCCACCGAGGTAGAGCTGCTGCAGCGCCGGCGCATACACCGCGCCGGCCACCGGCATCCGGTTTTCGATCAAGGCAATATTCACCGTGAATTCGCCGCTGCCCTGAATGAACTCCCTTGTGCCATCGAGCGGGTCGACCAGAACAAACCGATCGGCATCGACCACGGGTGCTCCCGAGCAGGTTTCTTCGGTGATGACCGGCCAATGAGGCAGGTTGCGTTGCAGGCATTGGCGGATAATTTCGTCGGCCTTGAGGTCCGCTGCGGTAACCGGCGAGCCGTCGGATTTGGTGCCGGGGTCGCCGGCACCGGCGCGGGCCTGCATAATTGCCTCACCGGCGCGAACCGCGATCAGGCCGAACAGGCGCGCCAGCCGGTCGTGTTCGTCCAGGCATGGCTCGTTGGTCACGTCGCCGGTTCGCGCGACGGTTGCGATGCCGGTGCCTGGATATCGCGCAGCAGATGACGCACCATCGCCGAGCCGATGAAACCCGCGCCGCCGGTCACGAAAATCGTGGAACTCTTAACGCGCATGATCTTGGTTTGCCTCCAGGCGGTCGATAAAGCATATCAAATCGGTGAGCTAAAGGTGAGGACAATCGAAGCATTGCGGCGAGCTTTGGAGTCCGCCGGCGTCGAGTTCATCGATGAGAACGGCGGCGGACCAGCAGTACGGCTTCGAAAGCTAGGGAAAAGCTAAGTGGTGGCAGCCGTATCGGCGCCAATTCCATGGATTTTGACAAAGTAGCCTCTAGAGGCTACATTGCCCTTATGCGCGCCGTTGGTCTCAAGCTGCTCAAGAATAAGCTCAGCGAATATGTCCGCCTCGCCGCCGGTGGCGAGACCGTGCTGGTCACCGATCGGGACCGGGTGGTTGCAGAAATCGGTCCCCCCCGTCCGTCTCGAAGCCCCTTATTGTCGGACGCGTTATGGTTGGATGCCTGCCGCCAGGGCTGGATGACGCCACCGGTTTTGATCGGACGCGAACCGCCGGC
>JBDTKD010000018.1:0-4675 GCA_039935515.1 Bradyrhizobium sp. | reverse complement strand
CCGAACGACTTGTCGAGCACGACGTTGCGGCCCTTGGGGCCGAGCGTCACCTTGACCGCGTTGTTGAGGATCTCGACGCCGCGCAGCATGCGGTCGCGGGCATCGACGCCGAATTTGACTTCTTTAGCTGACATGTTTGTTTTCCCTGAGTTGATCTTTGCCCCCGTCCTGAGGAGCGGACTGTCCGCGTCTCGAAGGATGAGGCCGAATGTCTCTCACCCTTCGAGACGCGCCTTGCAGGCGCTCCTCAGGGTGAGGGCGTGCTGGCTGGTTAGGCCGCCTTCTTCTTGGCGGCGGGCAGATCGGTGAGGACGCCCATGATGTCGCTTTCCTTCATGATCAGCAGCTCCTGGCCGTCGATCTTGACCTCGGTGCCCGACCACTTGCCGAACAGCACGCGGTCGCCGACCTTGAGGTCGATCGGAATCAGCTTGCCGGCTTCGTCACGGCCGCCAGGGCCGACCGCCGTGATCTCGCCCTGCGAGGGCTTTTCCTTGGCGCTGTCCGGGATGATGATGCCGCCAGCTGACTTCTCTTCGGCGTCGATGCGCTTGACCACAACGCGGTCGTGGAGCGGACGGAATTTCATGCAGTCCTCCTAAGTTTTTGAAGATGTTGTAGAGTTTTGAAAGATTAGCAGTCTATGCCAGCGAGTGCCAGCGAGACCGAAGTGGACATAGTCCACAGCTGCGCGGGGAGCAAGGGCTTCTAGCAGAAAAATTAGCACTCGAATATGACGCCTGCCAACTTTGGTCATCGTCGTTAATTCGGCCGGGGCAGCCCCCAACCCCGCATTAGCACATGCGGTAAGCTGCTGCCAACGCAACAAATTTCAACGGTTCATTAAACATTTAGGCTTGTGATGGGTTGGTATCGTGCGTCACATTTCTCTCATGTGAGCGCATCTCCACCGGGTGGCTCCCGGTCGGCGGCCATCCCTTGCAAATGCGCTCCAGCAATGGAGGTTGGCATGGTCTCGCGGGTTGGGGTTTCCGAGGACTTTCGGAAACAGGTGCTGAGTTACGGGCTGACGACGGCGCAAATACTTTACCGGCTGCCGGACCATCCCTCGCTGCTACAGACCTATGTCTGGCAGAACTACGATCTGTTTCCGAAATTTCCGGTGTTGAAGGATTTTCTCGCCTTCTGGCAGGAAAAGCTGGAAGGGCCCTTGTTCTCGGTGACCGTGGCACATTCCAAGCTGATCAAGCCTGCCGAGCTTCGCGCGGTCGACGGCGTATTCCGGCTGCACTGACGGCTGATTTCGCTGGGCTTCGCTCACCCCACGGGTTGCGAATTGTGCTAACCTTTCCGGATCACGGAAAGGGAGAACGTCAATGGCCACGAAGAAGCCGACCTCGCGGGCCGCCGCCCGCACCACCGCGCAAAAAAATCGCCGGCGCGAAAGGCTGGCGCGAAGTCCACCGCGCGAAAATCGATCAAGGCCAAGGATCGCAAGGCAACCGACCGCAAGACCAAGGCCCGCGCGGCGCCGGCTGCCAAGCGCGCACGGCCGAAACAGCGCATCGCCATCAGCCATCACCGCGACGAGGATTTCAAGGCCGACGGCCTGCGCGCCTACGCGCACTACCGCGACCTCGGCTTTGCCGACGCAACCCACGGTCTGGCGCAAGCGCATGTGATCCGGTTGATCGGGCCGTGCAATCCGGCGGAAGTGTCAAAACTGCATTTCCACGATGTCGAGTTTCAGATGGTCTATGTGCTGAAGGGCTGGGTAAAGACCTACATGGAAGGGCAGGGCGAAACCCTGATGCGGCAGGGCAGCGCCTGGACCCAGCCGCCGCGGATCAAGCACCTGATCATGGACTATTCCGACGACGTCGAATTGCTCGAAGTGATCCTGCCGGCGGAGTTCAGGACGGTCGAACTGACGCGCTGACGCCGTCATTGTCGCTGGCGTGCTGAAAGCTCGCCCCGGAAATGACGGGAGAAGAGTCGTAGCCCGGATGCAGCGCAGCGAAATCCGGGTCCGTTGTCAGCCGCATCGCGATTCCCGGATTGCGCTGCGCTCCATCCAGGCTACCGGGCAGTCATTCCGGGGCGGGCCGAAGCAGGAACAACCTTCGAACCATGTCTTCGCTCATGCCCGCCGGCGCCGGCACGCTGCTCAGGCACAACTCGTTCGTCCTCTTTCTCCTCTCGCGAAGCCTCTCGCGCTTCTCCAGCCAGATCGGGGCGGTCGCGATCGGCTGGCAGATCTATGATCTGACCGGGAGCGCATTCGATCTCGGCATGGTGGGACTGGTGCAATTCCTGCCGACCGCGCTGTTGGTGTTCGTGGCGGGGCACGCCGCGGACCGCTACGAGCGCAAGCGTGTGGTGCAGGTCTGCCAGTTCGCCGAAGCGCTGACCGCGCTTTTTCTGGCATGGGGCGCCTATGCGGGCTGGCTGACGGTGGCGCAGATTTTCATCGCCACTGCCGCGCTGGGAACGGCGGGGGCATTCGAGAGCCCGGCGACGGCGGCACTGCTGCCGCTGATCGTGCCGCAAGGTTCGCTGCAGCGCGCCACAGCGCTATCGAGCGGCGCCGCGCAGGTCGCGACCATCACCGGACCCGCGCTCGGCGGGCTCGCTTATGCCGTGATGCCCAGCATGCCCTACGGCATCATGGTGCTGTTCTGGCTGACGGGAGCGATCCTGACCGGGGCGATCCATCCGGCGCAGCCGGCCGCGGTGAGGGATTCCGCAACACCCCACGATTTATTTGCCGGGGTCCGGTTCGTCCGCAACAATCCCGCAATTCTGGGCACGATCTCGCTCGACCTGTTCGCGGTGCTGCTGGGTGGCGCAACGGCGCTGCTGCCGATCTATGCGCGGGATATTCTCAAGGCCGGTCCGCTCGGCCTCGGCATTTTGCGCGCGGCGCCGGCGGTCGGCGCCTTGCTGATGACCATGGTGCTGGCGCGCCACACCATCAACCGCCGGGTCGGCCTGCGAATGTTTCAGGCCGTCATCCTGTTCGGGGTGGCGACGGTGGTCTTCGCGATATCGCACTGGATGTGGCTTTCGCTGCTGGCGCTGGCTGTGCTGGGCGCCGCCGATACCATCAGCGTGGTGATCCGCTTCTCGCTGGTGCAGCTTTCGACGCCCGACGCCATGCGCGGCCGCGTCGGCGCAGTGAACTTCCTGTTCATCAACGCCTCCAACCAGCTCGGCCAGTTCGAAAGCGGCGTCACCGCCGCGCTGTTCGGCGCGGTGCCGGCGGCGGTGCTCGGCGGCGTCGGTACCATCGCGATCGCGCTGTTGTGGATGAAACTGTTTCCGACGCTGCGCAAGATGGAGCGGCTGGAGTAGAGGTCATTCCGGGTCTGGTGCTTGCGCACCATCCCGGAATGACAGTCGTAGCCCGGATGGAGCGCAGCGCAATCCGGGGGCAAGTCGCGCCGGATCGCGATTCCCGGATTGCGCTGCGCTCCATCCGGGCTACGGGGCTGCGATCCTAGCCGCGTCCCACGAACGGCATCTTGCTCGCCATCACCGTCATGAACAGCACGTTGGCGTCGAGCGGCAGGTTCGCCATATAGGCGACCGCGTCCCCCACCGCCTTGGCGTCCATCCGCGGCTCCGGTATCTTGCGGCCGTCGGGCTGCAGCACGCCGTCGACCATGCGGTCGGTCATCGGCGTTGCGGCATTGCCGATGTCGATCTGGCCGACCGCGATGTCATAGGCGCGGCCATCGAGATTGGTCGCCTTGGTCAGGCCGGTGATGGCATGCTTGGTCGAGGTATAGGCCGAGGACAACGGCCGCGGCGCGTGCGCCGAGATCGAGCCGTTGTTGATGATGCGGCCGCCACGCGGGGTCTGGTCCTTCATGATCCGGAACGCGTGCTGGGTGCACAGAAACGGCGCCGTGAGATTGGTCGCGACCACCGCCTGCCACTGCGCCAGCCCGAGATCCTCGAACGGCACCGCTGGCGCGCCCATGCCGGCATTGTTGAAGAGAACATCGAGCCGGCCGTAGACGTCCATCACCCTGGCGAACAGTGCGGCGATCGATCCGGGATCGGTCATGTCGGCCGAGACCGGAAGACTCTTGCCGACATTGTCGCCGAGCTTCTGCGTCTCCTGCAGCTTTTCGATGCGGCGGCCCGCCAGCACCACCGTGAAGCCGGCGTTCATCAGCGCGAGCGACGCCGCGCGTCCGACGCCGGTGCCAGCGCCGGTCACGACGGCGATCTTGTTTTTTGCCTCTGCCATGGGGTGTCCTGCCTGTTATCTTTTTGTTTCGGTTTCGGTCTTGTAGGGTGGCCTTGGAATGTTCTGATGCGCGGCGCGCAGGGCCGCCGACCAGCGCGAGCGCAGATCGTGGAAATACGGCTCGCCCGCCTCGATGCGGTGATTGAGGTCGGCTTCGCAGACATCGGTGCGCACCACCAGCACGTCGATCGGCAGGCCGACCCCGAGATTGGAGCGCATCGTCGAATCCATCGAGATCAGACCGGTCTTGAGCGCCTCATACAGTTCGACGTCATAATGCATGGCGCGGTCGAGCACCGGCTTGCCGTATTTGTGCTCGCCGATCTGCAGATAAGGCGTGTCGGTGGTGCACTCGATGAAATTGCCGGCCGAGTAGATCATGAACAAGCGCAGGCGCTCGCCCTTGATCTGGCCGCCGAACAGGAAGGCGACGTCGTGATCGATTTCCGCCGCTTC
>JBDTKD010000017.1:0-2992 GCA_039935515.1 Bradyrhizobium sp. | reverse complement strand
ATGTCGCCGGTCGATCTCGTCGTCGTCGAAGGCTTCAAGCGCGAACCGCACCGCAAGATCGAGGTGCATCGCCTGGCCGCCGGCAAGCCGCTGTTGTTCCCCGATGACCCCGGCATCATCGGCATCGCGACCGACGCTGAGGTTGAAACCACGCTTCCAACCGCCCATCTCGATGATATCAAGGCCGTCGCCGCGTTGCTTCTGCGGTCTGCGGCAGCGGTCGAAGACGTGCTGGCGAAACGTGCCGCCAAAGGCTGAGAGGCAAATGACGCAATTATCCGACGATTGCTTTGCCTTTGGCGGACCGCTGATGGCGATCGACCATGCGGTCGCGATCATCGCCGCGCGGGTCACGGCGGTGCAGGATATCGAGGCCGTGGCGCTCGCCGAGGCCGACGGGCGAATTCTCGCGGGCGATATCTCGGCCCCGCTGCCGCTGCCTCCATTCACCAATTCCGCCGTCGATGGCTATGCCGTGGGCAGTGGCGATCTGCCGCTCGATGCCGAACGGGCATTTCCCGTGACAGGGCGCATTCAGGCCGGCGCCTCGGCCGCCGAATCCATCAGGCCGGGCGAGGCGGTGCGGATCTTCACCGGCGCGCCGATGCCGGAAGGCGCCGACACCGTGTTCATGCAGGAGGACGTGCGGCTCGAGGCGGATGGCAAGGTTGTGCTCCCGGCCGGATTGAGGCCCGGCGCCAATGTACGGCCCGCGGGCGAGGACATCCCGGCCGGCTCGGCCACGCTGGCGGCGGGCCGGCGGCTGCGGCCGCAGGACGTCGCGCTCGCGGCGGCCTTCGGCCTGACCAAAATCGAGGTGCGCCGGCGCGTCCGCGTCGCGGTGTTCTCGACCGGAAATGAGCTGGTGTCGCCGGGAGCGTCACGCGCGCCGGCGCAACTCTTTGACTCCAACCGCTTCATGCTGATGGCGATGCTCGGCCGGCTGGGCTGCGCGGTCAGCGATCTCGGCATTCTCCGCGACGATCGCGCCTCGCTCGCGCAGGCCCTGAGGACGGCGGCCGATGCCCACGACCTGATCCTGACCACCGGCGGCGTTTCGACCGGCGAAGAGGACCACGTCAAGGCCGGCGTCGAAAGCGTCGGCACTCTGGTGCTGTGGCGGATGGCGATCAAACCGGGACGTCCGGTTGCCATGGGAATTATCGGTGGCACGCCGTTCATTGGATTGCCGGGAAATCCGGTGGCGAGCTTTGTCACCTTCGTCCATGTCGTGCGGCCCACGGTGCTGGCACTGGCCGGCGCGGCACCGCAGCCGCTGGTGCCGCTGCCAGTACGCGCCGCCTTCAGCTACAAGAAGAAAATCGGGCGCCGAGAATATGTCCGGGTCAGCTTGTGCAAGGCCGAGAACGGCGGGCTGGAAGCGGTCAAGTTCCCGCGCGAGGGCGCAGGCCTGCTTTCCTCGCTGGTGGACACTGACGGACTGGTGGAACTCGGCGAGGACGTGACCCGGGTCGAACCCGGTCAACCGGTCGGGTTTCTTGGCTACGCGAACCTGGTCTGACGGTCGTCAGCCGGGGTCGCGGCACCGTTGACGATGCGGCGCCACTTCGCCATGTTCAGGCCATGGCCACGACCAAACTCGATCTCGCCGGGCTTAAGTGTCCGTTGCCGGCGCTGAAGACACGAAAGGCGCTGAAGGGACTGGCTCCCGGCGACATTCTGGAAGTTCATTGCACCGATCCGCTGGCGGCGATCGACATTCCCAATCTGATCCGGGAGACGGGAGACAAGGTCGAGATCAGGGAACGTGATGAGCAGCGGATCGTGTTCCTGATCGAAAAGGCAGCAGCCCTGACTTGTGCCACACTGCCGCATCGGCAGGATTAATTTTGTGACCGTTACCTTTTGCCTATCGACACCAACCCGGGCTTCTGTCCCAATTCGTGGTCTCCTCAGGGGTGTGGAGGCTGAGTCGTGCCCGGTTGCACGCTTGGTTCAGGGGCGGCGCTGATAGATTTCCGTGGCGGCTGTAGCGGCCGGCATAACGCGTCGCACCCGGGGTTGGAATGCTCGAATGCGCACCGCGATCCGGCGCATGTCGAAAATTGTGCGGAGCAGCAATGGTGAGCTGGCACGCCGTCAAGGGCCTGAGAAACAGGATCGCAGGTGGCAGACATGCCCGGCTGGGGCGGCTGTAGGGGAGGACAAAATGGGTGCCTTATCGTTTCTCGATCGCGATCACACGATCGCCGGTCCGGGCTATAGCCGCTGGATGGTGCCTCCGGCGGCATTGTGCGTGCATCTCTGCATCGGCCAGGCCTACGCCTACAGCGTGTTCAATCTGCCGATGACCAAGCTCATCGGCATCACCAAATCGGCGCCGGATGACTGGAAGCTGACCGAACTCGGCTGGATTTTCTCGCTTGCGATTTTCTTTCTGGGGGTGTCCTCGGCAGTATTCGGCCGCTGGGTCGAGGAAGGCGGACCGCGCCGCGCCATGTTCACCGCCGCGTGCTGCTGGGCCGGCGGCTTTTTCATTTCGGCGATCGGTGTCTATTCCCACATGCTCTGGCTGATCTATCTCGGCTATGGCGTGCTCGGCGGTATCGCGCTCGGCATCGGCTACATCTCGCCGGTCTCGACCCTGATCAAGTGGTTCCCCGATCGCCCGGGCATGGCGACCGGCATGGCCATCATGGGCTTCGGCGGCGGCGCCTTCATCGCCTCGCCGCTATCGGTATGGCTGATGAGCAGGTTCCACACCGCGACCCATGTCGGCGTCGCCGAAACTTTCATCGTCCTCGGCGTCGTCTATTTCTTCTTCATGATCGTCGGCTCGATCATCGTGCGGGTGCCGGCTCCCGGCTGGAAGCCGCAGGGCTATGTGGCGCCCACGCAGTCGAAGGGGTTGATCACCAGGAACGATGTCTTTGTCTACGACGCGCTCAAGACGCCGCAGTTCTGGCTGATCTGGTGGGTGCTCTGTCTCAACGTGACCGCCGGCATCGGCGTGCTCGGACAGGCCTCGGCG
>JBDTKD010000016.1:0-9104 GCA_039935515.1 Bradyrhizobium sp. | reverse complement strand
GGTGATAGCGAAAATTCTCGAAAATCTGCACTACCGCGGTCAGCACCAGCAGGGTCGCGGGCCGTCCGGGAATCGGGGATTGCACGAATGGCGAGCGAAACACGATATGCTCCGACAGCAAAGGCGGCAGCAGCGTCGGGTCGCCCAAGGCCACGAAGCGGTGCCAGCCCTCCAGGCCTTGTTGCGGCAACGGCGCCAGTGCGTGTCGTTCGCCCATCGGTCTATGCTCCAATCGTGCCGCGCCCGCGGCGAGGCCATCGAACAGGTCTACGATGACGGATGAGAAGGACAAACGCGAGGGGCAAGACCGGGCCGCGGCGAAACGCCCGGCCGGCGACCCGCGCAAGGAATCCAGGCAGGATCGGTTGAAACGGGCGTTGCGCGAAAACCTGAAGCGGCGAAAATCCCAGGCGAGGGGGCGAAACGATCCGGCACCGGCACCTTCCCATGCGGGCGATGTCTCGCCATATGACGACAGCGGAAAAAAGCCGGGCGGTTAGCGATCGCCTGGTTTTGCCGCGACGACTTTGGCTTTCACCGATCGATGCGGGACGAAATGGGCGCGGACACCACGGCAGCGGACAAGATGGATAAGCGGGTTTCGGCGCTGGCCGCATTCCCGCGTCATGAGCAGACCTTTCCCGCGCTGACGTCGCAGGAAATCGCCCGCATGCGCCGGTTCGGCGATATCCGCAATTACCGCGACGGCGAAAAACTGTTCGAGACCGGCCAGCCTGGACCGGGCATGTTCGTGGTGCTGGCCGGCCATGTCGCGATCACCCAGCGCGACGGCTTCGGCCATGTGACGCCGATCATCGATCAGGGACCGGGTCAATTTCTCGCCGAGATCGGCCAGCTCTCCGGCCGCGTCGCGCTGGTCGACGGCCATGCCGAGGGCGAGGTCGAAACGCTGTTGATTGCGCCGGAACGCTTGCGCGCGCTGCTGGTCGCCGAGGCCGATCTCGGCGAGCGCATCATGCGCGCGTTGATCCTTCGCCGCGTCAGCCTGATCCAGGGCGGCGCCGGCGGTCCGGTCCTGATCGGGCTTTCGAATTCGAGCGGCGTCATCCGCCTGCAGGGCTTTCTCACCCGCAACGGCTATCCGCACCATTTGCTCGATCCGGCCGCGGATCACGACGCCGCCGAACTGATCGTACGCTATTCGCCGCTGCCGGCAGACTGGCCGCTGGTGGTCGCACCCGACGGCACGGTGCTGCGCAACCCGAGCGAATCCGAACTGGCGCGCGCAATGGGCATGCTGCGCGCGCTCGCCAAGGACAAGATCTACGACGTCGCCGTGGTCGGCAGCGGCCCGGCGGGGCTGTCGACGGCGGTGTATGCCGCCTCCGAAGGCCTTGGCGTGGCGGTGTGCGACACCCGTGCGTTCGGGGGTCAGGCCGGCGCCAGCGCGCGGATCGAGAATTACCTGGGCTTTCCGACCGGAATCTCCGGGCTGGCGCTGACCGCGCGCGCCTTCAACCAGGCGCAGAAATTCGGTGCCGACATGATGATTCCGGTGAGCGTGACGGCGCTCGATTGTTCCCGCGCCGATGGCGCCTTCGGGCTGAAGCTCGACGATGGCGAGGTGCTGCGCGCGCGGTCCGTCGTGGTGGCAAGCGGCGCACGCTATCGGCGCCCCGAGATCGAAAACCTCGCCGGCTTCGAGGGCCGCGGCGTCTGGTACTGGGCCTCTCCGATCGAGGCGCGGCTATGTGCGGATCAGGACGTCGTGCTGGTGGGCGGCGGCAATTCCGCCGGCCAGGCCGCGGTGTTCCTGGCGGCTCACGCCAGCAAGGTCCATCTGGTGATCCGCAGCGGCGGCCTCGGTGCCAGCATGTCGCGCTACCTGATTGAACGCATCGAGGCGGCGCCGAATATCGAACTGGTGTTTAACACCGAGGTGGTGGCGCTGGAAGGCGCGCCGGACAGTTCGCTCGAGCGGGTGCGCTGGCGCAGCCGGTTGTCCGGTGAAGACAGCAGTCTCGATATCCGCAATTTGTTCCTGTTCGTCGGCGCCGATCCCGCCACCGGCTGGCTCGACGGCTGCGGCGTCATGGTCGATCGCGGCGGCTTCGTGGTGACCGGCGCGCAATGCAAAAAGGCCGAAGGACAATTGGCCTCGGCGCTCGAAACATCCGTCCCCGGCGTATTCGCGGTCGGCGACGTGCGCTCGGGTTCGGTCAAGCGCGTCGGCGGCGCAATCGGCGAGGGGGCGCAGGTGGTGGCGGCGCTGCATGGCTTTCTCGGCGACACCGCGCGGCCGGTGCTGTAGCGACGGAGCGAAGCGGCGAGGCTGCCGGCACCGATTGTGACAGCCTTGCAAAAGCCCAGACCGGGATTTCGGACATCGGGCACATGCGGCCAGCGCAGGTAGCCATTTCGACCGCGGAGTCGTAGCATCCATTCGTTTCACACGGGGGAGCGCATCATGATCCTGGGTATGAGCCTTGCCGCATTCACCAAGTTGCATGTGAGGCGATTCCGGCCGCCGACACTCGCTTGAAAAGCATGAAAGTCATCCTGTTCGGCGCAACCGGAATGGTTGGGCAGGGTGTCCTGCGCGAATGCCTGCTCGATCCTGGCGTCGAGAGCGTGCTTGCGGTCGGGCGCAGCCCGACCGGTCAGCAAAACGCCAGGCTGCGCGAAATCCTGCATGACAATTTTCTGGATTTCTCCGCGATCGAATCCCGGCTTGCCGGATTCGATGCCTGCTTTTTCTGTCTCGGCGTCAGCTCGGTCGGCATGAGCGAGCAACGCTACCGGCATCTAACCTATGACATCACGCTTGCCGCGGCGAAGACGCTGGCAAGGCTCAATCCGGGCATGGTGTTCGTCTATGTCACCGGACGCGGCACCGATTCAACCGAACAGGGCCGGCTGATGTGGGCGCGGGTGAAGGGCAAGACCGAAAACGATCTGCTCAAGCTGCCGTTCAAGGCCGCCTACATGTTTCGTCCGGCCGGGATCCAGCCGCTGCACGGCATCCGGTCGAAGACCGCCTGGGTGCAGGCGATCTATGTCGCGGCGTCACCGCTGCTGACCCTGCTCAATCGGACGGCGCCGAACTACATGACCACGACCGAGCAGGTCGGCCGCGCCATGATCAAGGTCGCGCGCGACGGCTATCCAAGGCCGGTGCTGGAGAGCGGCGATATCAACGCCGTCTGAGCCAACGGTCCGGGACGCATGCATAGGCTGTCATGCCCCGCGTAAAGCGGGGCATCCAGTAGTCCGAGACGTTGATGAGAATCGGGACGTCTGTGTTTACTGGATCACCCGCTTTCGCGGGTGACGACGACTCTTGTGGAGTCCGCGCGCGTCCGGACCACCGACGGGCCGGCCAAAACGACGTCCAACCCCATCAAATAGCCGCAAATTTCGCGCTTTTGCCATAACGGCCTCATTCGCCGTATACTTTATGCATAGCACAGCGGGTATTGTAATGGATCGCATTCGCATCGTCGGCGGCAGCAAGCTCAACGGCACCATTGCGATTTCCGGGGCGAAGAACGCCGCGCTGCCGCTGATGATCGCGGGGCTATTGACCGAACAGACCCTGGTGCTCGACAACGTGCCGCGACTCGCCGACGTCGCGCAATTGCAGCGCATTCTCGGCAATCACGGCGTCGACATCATGTCGGCGGGCAAACGGCCCGGCGATCGCGCCTATCAGGGCCAGACCCTGCATATTTCGGCAGCCAACATCATCGACACCACCGCGCCCTATGAGCTGGTGTCGCGGATGCGCGCGAGTTTCTGGGTGATTGCGCCGCTGCTGGCGCGGATGCATCAGGCGAAGGTGTCACTGCCCGGCGGCTGCGCCATCGGGACGAGGCCGGTCGACTTGCTGATCATGGCGCTCGAGAAGCTTGGCGCCGACATCGCCATCGACGGCGGCTATGTGGTTGCGACCGCACCCGGTGGTCTCAAGGGCGCCAAGATCGATTTTCCCAAGGTGACGGTGAGCGGCACCCATGTCGCGCTGATGGCAGCGACACTTGCCAGCGGCACGACCGTGATCGCCAACGCCGCCCGCGAGCCGGAAATTGTCGATGTCGCGGCCTGCCTGAACAAGATGGGGGCACAGGTTTCCGGCGCCGGAACTTGCCGCATCGTCGTCGAAGGCGTGAGCCAGCTTAACGGCGCGCGCCACACCGTGTTGCCCGATCGGATCGAGGCCGGCACCTATGCGATGGCGGTTGCGATGACCGGGGGCGACGTGCAATTGGCCGGCGCCCGGCCCGAACTGCTGCAATCGGCGCTCGACGTGCTGACGCTGGCCGGCGCCGACATCTCGGTCAACGACGAGGGAATCCGTGTCGCCCGCAACGGCGCCGGGATCAGGCCGGTGACGGTTTCGACCGCGCCGTTTCCGGGCTTTCCGACCGATCTGCAGGCCCAGCTGATGGCGCTGATGGCAAGCGCCAGCGGCGCGTCGCGGATCACCGAGACGATCTTCGAAAACCGGTTCATGCATGTGCAGGAACTGGCGCGGTTCGGCGCGCGCATTCAGCTCGACGGCGAGACCGCCACCATCGACGGCATTTCGAAACTGCGCGGCGCGCCGGTGATGGCGACCGACCTGCGTGCGTCGGTGTCGCTGGTGATCGCGGGCCTTGCCGCCGAAGGCGAGACCATGGTCAACCGCGTCTATCATCTCGACCGCGGGTTCGAGCGGCTCGAGGAAAAGCTCTCGGCCTGCGGCGCTTCGATCGAGCGCATCAGCGATTGAACGTTCGGAGTGCTGCGTGACGGCTCAACTCAAACTGGTTGCCCTCGATGCCGATGACCTCGCCGTCATTTCCGCGCATGTGCAGGATGCCCGCGTGCAGACTTCCGACATCATCTGGCGGCAGGGCGAAAAGCGGCTGGTGGTCGGCATGAACCGGCTGGACTGGGAGCAGACGCCTTCAGGCGAAACCACCCAGCGCCGTCTGGTGTCGGCGCTGCGCTTCGACCGCGTGCTGTCCTGCAAGTCGCGCGACATCGATCTGGAGGCGCCGGAGACCACGCTGGAGATGGTCGGAATCGAATTTCATCCCGGCGAAGCGCCCGGCGGCAGCGCGGTCCTGATCTTCAACCCCGGCGGGGCGCTCCGGCTCGACGTCGAGTGCCTCGAATGCGAACTGGCCGATCTGGGGCCAGACGATCTCGGAACCTCCCATCTCGACGAGGATGCCGAACCGCCAGGACTGGACGTCTGAGTGATACCGGCGTCATTCCGGGCGATGCCAACGGGTCCGCGCCAGGCGCGGCCCGATGGCATCGAACCCGGAATCTCGAGATTCCGGGTCTGGTGCTGTCGCACCATCCCGGAATGACGAAAGCGCCGTACGCCGCCATTGACTTTAATCCGCAAGCTGAAGGGTTGACGGCGATTTGTCGCCGCGCCATTGAGCAAGGGGCGTTCGATCAAGCCCCGCCGGAAAGCCACCATGCCCGTTCGACTAGACCGAAGCAGCGCCGACTTCGCCGCACGATTCGCGGGCTTTCTCGCCGCCAAGCGCGAGGTTTCCGCCGATATCGAGGCCGCCACCCGCGCCATCGTCGATGACGTCGCAGCCCGCGGCGACGCGGCCCTGATCGAGGCGACCCGCAGATTCGACCGGCTTGATCTTGAGCCCGCCGGGCTGCGCGTCACCGCGGCCGAAATCGACGCCGCCGTGAAGGCCTGCGACGCCGAAACGCTCGATGCGCTCGCCTTTGCCCGCGACCGGATCGAGAGTTTCCATCGCCGGCAATTGCCTCACGACCAGCGCTTTACGGACGCGCTCGGGGTTGAACTCGGCTGGCGCTGGAGCGCCATCGACGCCGTCGGGCTGTATGTCCCCGGCGGCACTGCTGCCTATCCGTCCTCGGTACTGATGAATGCCGTCCCCGCGAAAGTCGCCGGCGTTGCCCGTGTCGTGATGGTGGTGCCCTCGCCCGATGGCAAGCTCAATCCGCTGGTGCTGGCGGCGGCGCAGCTTGGCGGTGTCTCCGAAATCTACCGGGTCGGCGGCGCGCAGGCGGTGGCGGCGCTGGCCTACGGCACCGCGACCATCGCGCCGGTGGCCAAGATCGTCGGTCCCGGCAACGCCTATGTTGCTGCCGCCAAGCGGCTGGTATTCGGCAAGGTCGGCATCGACATGATCGCGGGCCCGTCCGAGGTGCTGGTGATCGCCGACCGCAGCGGCAATGCCGGCTGGATCGCCGCCGATCTGCTGGCACAGGCCGAGCACGATGCGAGCGCGCAATCGATCCTGATCAGCGATGATGCCGCGCTGGCCGACGCGGTCGCGCGCGCGGTCGAATCGCAGTTGAATACGCTGCCGCGCGCGCCGATCGCGCGGGCGTCTTGGAATGATTTTGGCGCGATCATCCAGGTTGAAAACCTCGAGCAGGCGGTCACGCTGGCGAACGCGATCGCCGCCGAGCATCTCGAGATCATGACGTCGGATCCCGAAGCGCTCGCGGCGCAGATCCGCAATGCCGGGGCGATCTTCCTCGGCCCGCACACCCCGGAGGCGATCGGCGACTATGTCGGCGGCTCCAACCACGTGCTGCCGACTGCGCGCTCGGCGCGGTTTTCTTCCGGGCTCGGCGTGCTCGATTTCATGAAGCGGACCTCGCTGCTGAAATGCGGGCCGGAGCAGTTGCGCGCATTGGGGCCGGCGGCGATCAGGCTGGGAAAGGCCGAAGGGCTCGATGCCCATGCCCGCTCGGTCGGATTGCGTCTCAATTTGCCATGACCAGACCGCCCGCAGCAGACGATTCGCCCAATCACATCGTCGCGGTGACGCTCGACGAGGAATCGATCGGGCGCTCCGGCCCCGACATCGAGCATGAGCGCGCGATCGCGATCTATGATCTGATCGAGAAGAACCTGTTCGCGCCGGAGGGCGCCGGCGAGGGGCCGTTCACCCTGCATATCGGCATCACCGGCAACCGGCTGATGTTCGATATCCGCCGCGAGGACGGCACGCCGGTAGTGGCGCATCTCTTGTCGCTGACGCCGTTCCGGCGGATCGTGAAGGACTATTTCATGATCTGCGACAGCTACTATCAGGCGATCCGCACCGCGACGCCGGACAAGATCGAAGCCATCGACATGGGCCGCCGCGGCATCCATGACGAGGGCTCGCGCACGCTGCAGGAGCGGCTGAAAGGCAAGGTGCGGATCGATTTCGAAACCGCGCGCCGGCTGTTCACGCTGATCTGCGTGCTGCACTGGAAGGGCGAGGGCGCATGATCCGCGGGCACCGGTGTCGGGATCCGATGATGCACAGCCCGACCGCAGCCTGACCCATGGCGGCGCCCCCGCGCGTGCGCAACCCGCAAGCCGTGCTGTTTGCATGCGGCCTCAACAGCGTGCGTTCGCCGATGGCGGAAAGCCTGCTGCGGCAGATGTTTCCGCAGTCGATGTATGTCAAATCCGCCGGCGTCCGCAAGGGCGAGCTCGATCCGTTCGCGGTCGCGGTGATGGCGGAACTGGGGCAGGACATCGCCGGCCACAGGCCGATCACATTCGAGGAACTCGACGATTGGGAAGGGCTCAATTTCGACCTCATCATCACGCTCGCGCCCGAGGCGCACCACAAGGCGCTCGAGTTGACGCGCACGCTCGCCGCCGACGTCGAATACTGGCCGACCTTCGATCCGACCCGGACCGAAGGCAACCGCGAGCAGAGGCTGGAAGCCTATCGCGAGGTCCTGGACGGGCTGTTGCTGCGCATCCGTAAGCGCTTTGCGAGAGTCGGAGCGCCGAGCGGGTGATCTCATCGTCCCTGCGAACTCAGGGGGACCCATAACCACCAGAGGTCATAGTTTGAACGGAAATCCTGTCACAGCCGCCTGTTTGACCTGCGTTCGCAGGGACGACGACAGCAGTTGTCGAAAGGAGTCCCTTCCGATAGGTTCCGCGCGCGCCCGTTCCCCGAATCCGCTTCGACCAATATCCGCATGCTAGGCCGTCCCAAATTCGTTCTCGCCTCCGGTTCGCCGCGACGGCTCAGCCTGCTCAACCAGGCCGGCATCGAGCCCGATGCGCTGCGGCCGGCCGATGTCGACGAAACGCCGAAGCGGGGCGAGTTGCCGCGCGCCTGCGCCAACCGGCTGGCCCGCGCCAAGGCCGACGCCGCGCTCAAATCGGTGCAACTCGATGACGAATTGCGCGGCGCCTTCATTCTGGCCGCCGACACCGTGGTCGCGGTCGGCCGCCGCATCCTGCCCAAGGCGAATCTGGTCGACGAAGCCTCGCAATGCCTGCGGCTGTTGTCGGGGCGCAACCACCGGGTCTACACCGCGATCTGCCTGGTGACGCCGAAGGAGGCGTTTCGCCAGCGCCTGATCGAGAGCCGGGTGCGCTTCAAGCGCCTCAACGAGGACGACATCCAAGCCTATATCGGCTCCGGCGAATGGCGCGGCAAGGCCGGCGGCTATGCCGTGCAGGGCATCGCCGGATCGTTCGTGGTCAAGATGGTCGGTTCCTACAGCAATGTCGTCGGCCTGCCGCTGTATGAGACGACGGCGTTGCTCGGCGGCGAAGGTTTTCCGATCCGCTTCGGATGGTTGAATGCCAGCTAAGCCGCGAGACAAGCCCGGCTCCGGCAAGACGAAGCCGTGCCCGATCTGCGGCAAGCCGGCCACCGAGGCCTCGCGGCCATTTTGTTCCGAACGCTGCCGCGACGTCGACCTCAACCGCTGGCTGTCGAATTCCTACGCCATTCCCGCCGCCAAGGACGACGACGAAGACGCCGATTGAGCGCCATTTCGCGCGTTTTCCGCAGTGAGGAGGCGCGCTCCTCTGGATGAGGTCTTTGACCCTCATGGTGAGGAGCGTGGCAACGCCACGCGTCTCGAACCACGAGGCCCCTGGATGCGCGGTCATGATTCGACCCAGCCGGAAAATGCTCCAGCCGCAGGCGAAGCGTGGTGGACAGGGCAGGCCAGCCTGACTATAAACCGGCGCTCCCGGCCCGCGCCGGGGAGTGCCCAGGTAGCTCAGTTGGTAGAGCATGCGACTGAAAATCGCAGTGTCGGTGGTTCGATCCCGCCCCCGGGCACCATGTTTTCTACCCATCTAGTGTCGGTGGTTCGATTCCCAAACTCGCACGACATGTTGC
>JBDTKD010000015.1:0-5561 GCA_039935515.1 Bradyrhizobium sp. | reverse complement strand
CATCATGCGCGGCGTGGCGCTGTGCGAGATGCTGCTGTTGAAGACCAGGCTTTGGCCACCGCTGCGCCCGGCGCTTGGCGGCCTTGCGGTAGGACTGCTCGCCCTGGTGACGCCGCAGGTGATGTCGTCGGGGCACGGCGCGCTGCATTTTGCCGGATTTGTCTCGATCCCGCTCGGCGTGGTCGCGACGATCTTCGCGCTGAAGGCACTGGCCTCGATCGCGTCGCTCGGCAGCGGCTTTCGCGGCGGGCTGTTCTTCGCCACGCTGTTCCTGGGCGCGCTCGGCGGTCACCTGTTCGCCGCCGGCTTTGATGCGATCTGGCCGGGCCTCAAGCTCAACCCGAACGTCTACGCGATCATCGGCATGAGTGCGCTATCGGCCTCGGTGATCGGCGGTCCCTTGACGATGTCGTTCATCGCGCTGGAATCGACCGGCAATCTCTGGCTCACCACGGCGGTGCTGGTCGCGGTCATGATCTCGACGCAGATCACCCGTGAGCTGTTCGGCTACTCGTTCGCGACATGGCGCTTTCACCTGCGCGGCGAAACCATTCGCAGCGCCGCGGATGTCGGCTGGATCCGCGATCTCACGGTGCGCAGCCTGATGCGGCCGGACCTGACCACCGTGAACGCCGGCATGCCGATCGAAGAATTCCGCGACAAGTTTCCACTCGGCTCGAAAACCCAGGTGGTGGCGGTCGACGCCGCGGGCCATTACGCCGGGCTAGCGCTGGTGGCCGAAGCGCATGCGCCGGACATCGAGGCGGCGAAAGGGCTGGTCGACATCCTGCACTATCGGGATGTCACGCTGCATCCCGTCATGAACATCCAGGAAGCCATCGCCGTGTTCGACGCCGCGGAAGCCGAAACGCTGGTGGTGGTCGAGGCCGATGGCGAACATCGGCCGATCGGCATCCTCAGCGAGGCCCACGCGATGCGCCGCTATGCGGAGGAGTCCGAACAGCGGCGGCGCGAGGCGGTCGGCGAAGTCTGAGGCATTTTCCAGCAGCCCCCACGGCTCCATCCTTCGAGACGCAACGCTTCGCGATGCTCCTCAGGATGAGGTCTTAAACCCTCATGGTGAGGAGCGCGGCAACGCCGCGCGTCTCGAACCACGAGGCCACCGATGCGTGTCATTATACAATCCAGCGATTGTCCGATCCAGGGCACGCATGGCGGCAATTTTCTGCCGCAGAGCATGAACAAGTTGTAACGACCCGGTGCAGGAAGCCGGTGAGACTTCAACCGTTTCGAGCTGGCGGGCGTCGCGGCGCGGCCTATATCCCGGCAAAAGGAGATTGCCATGTTGAAAGTCGCCGTCGTCGCCTTCGCGCTCGCGATCTCGGGCTTGATGCTGTGGATTGCACACGAAAATGCAAACTTTGCCGAGCTGCCGCGCGCGACCCTGGTCAAGCGGGCGGCGTGAGGCAGCGCTGCAGCTTCTGCAGGCAGCGAACCACGGATGGCATCGGCGTATCCGGAAAGCTGGTCTTCCAGTCGGTCACGCCGACTTCGCCGACATAGATGTCGCCCCTCGAATCCACTGCGATGCCATGCGGAGCGAGGAATTGACCGGTCGCAAGGCCGGGACCGTGCTCGCCACCGAGCCGCGCGATACGCTTGCCCTTGCTATCAACGATGGTCAGGCGAGGGCCGAGGTTCGGAACCCGGCGATTGACCGGCATGCCCGGTCCGAGTTCGCCGACAATGAAATTGGGATGCTTGCCGCCGCAGCAATGCAGCGCGCAGGGACGGTGCAGATTGTTCCACTGCGTTTCATATTTGCCGTTGCCGTCGAACACCTGCACGCGATGATTCTCGCGATCGGCGACATAGACAAAGCCATCGGCATCGGTCGCGATATTGTGGACGATGTTGAACTGGCCCGGGTCGGTGCCGGGCTCGCCCCAGCTTTTGAGCAGCCTGCCGTCGGGCGTGTATTTGTGGACGCAGGCATTGCCGTAGCCGTCGCTGACGTAGATTTCGCCCCTGGGCGACAGCGCCGTGTGGGTGCAGCGGTGGAATGGCTCGCCGCTCATGAAGGGCGCGGGCTTGTTCGGAATCCCGATCGTGAGCCGTACCTTGCCGTCGGTCGAGCACTTGCGCACCGTATGGTCGCCGTCATCGGTGCAATAGAGGTTGTCGTCGGCGTCGATGTGCAGGCCGTGCGCGCGGCTGAACAGGCCTTCGCCCCAGCTGGCGATGAAACGACCCTCGCGATCGAGCACCACCATCGGATGCGCGCCGCGGTTGAAGACGTAGACACGATCCTTGCTGTCAACCGCGACCGAGGCGACATCGGTGAGATTCCACCCGTCCGGCAGCTTCGCCCAGTTCTCCGCCACGCGGTAGCGATGCTCGCCCGATCCGAGAATGGTTGGCATGCAGTGCTCCCCAGAAGTCATCCCGGAATGACGTGGCGCGGTCATGCAGCGGCGGGCGCCGAGACCGAGCCGCGCGGCAGCAGTCCCTCCTCGATGGCCTTGATCTGCAGGGCGAGATATTTCGAGTTGATCCGGCACTGTGCCAGGCTACCGGCGATGAACCACAGGCCGGGTTGCGCGGTGCGTGCGTACATGTTCCGCAATTCCTGTCCGTCGCCGAAACCCCAGATCGGACCGACACGCTCGGTAACCTCGTCGCCGAACAGCCGGCGCACCAGATATTCCCAAGGCTTGTAGCCGGTGGCCAGCACGATCAGGTCGGCGGCGATGGCTTTGCCGTCTTTCATCCGCACGCCCTCGGCGACGAAGGATGCGATATCGGCAAACTGGATCAGTCCGATCGCCCTGCTGGCGACGAGATCGGAGCAGCCGACGTTGAAATAGTAGCCGCCGCCGCGGGTCAGATATTTGAACTGCCAGCCGGTGCCGCCGTCGCCGAAGTCGAGCTTGAATCCGACGCGTTCAAGGCCACCGAGCAGCTGCTGATCGAGTTGCTTCGATTGCTCGGTCAGCAGCACATGGCTCCGTTTTGCCAGCGTCAGCGGCATCGAGGCTGCAATCAAGTCGTTGTCTTCCAGCGTGCCTTCGTTGTAGGCGGAGTAGGCAAGCTGTGCCGATGGTTCGATATTGGTGATCAGGGTCGGGCTGCGCTGGACCAGGCTGACTTGGGCGCCGCTCGAATGCAGATCCTGTGCGATGTCATGCCCGCTGTTGCCGGTGCCGATCACCAGCGCCCGCTTGCCCTTCCATGCTTCGCCATCCTCGTACCGGCTGGAGTGCAGTACCGCGCCGACGAAGTCCTTCAAGCCGGGAATATCCGGCAGATTTGCAATACCGCTGACGCCGGTGGCCACGACCACATGCCGCGGATGCATCGTGTGCGTGCTGCCGTCGCCGCGACGCAGCACCACCGACCAGCGTCCCGCTGTCTCATCGTAGCTGCCACCCTCGAACTCGGTGCCGGTCCAGAAGTTCAGCTCCATGCTCTCGACATAGGCCTCGAACCAGTTGGCAAGCTTGTCCTTGGGAATGTAGGTCGGCCAGTTCGGCGGAAACGGCATGTAGGGCAGGTGGTTGACCTGCACCTGATTGTGCAGCGTCAACGCGTGGTAGCGCTGGCGCCAGTTGTCGCCGATGCGGACCTCGCGGTCCACGATCAGGGTGTCGACCTGTAACTGCTTGAGGCGCGCGGCGATGCAAAGCCCGGCCTGTCCGCCGCCGATCACCAGCACGGCCGGATCGCGGTCGGCATATTGAGCCGCGGCTTTCCGCAGGTCGAGCCAGTTCGGACCGCGAAAATCACGCGAATAGCGGCTGCCATGAGGCCGCGCCATTCCGATCTGCTCTTCAAACCCCCTTAATTCCTCAAGCGCCGTCAGCAACGTCCAGGCCTTCAACTTGCCGCCGTCGCCGGCATCGGGAGTGAGGCGCAGGATTCCGTCGCCGCGGCCTTGCGCCGTTTCAAATCTGAAAATCGCTTCGATCGCGTGCGTGCCGGCGCGGGTGATGCGGCGCGGTGCGGCACGATCCGGATCGACACAAAAACCGTAGGGAGAGGCGCGCCCGGCGTGCAGCTTCAACTCTTTCAGGATTGCGTCCGCGCCGTTGATCGTCTGCAGGCTCCAGCTCAGCGCCAGCACGTCGCGCCAATAGCTCTCGGCGTGAAACAGGGCTTTCAGCAGGATGCCGTCGGGCTCCGCGAGGGCTTGTTCGAACTGCGCCAGCCAGCTGTCCACGGCGAGCGAAATATCGTCGGTTCTGTCCAGCATGCGCGTTTCTCTTCGCCGGCGGGTTGCGGCGTTTCCCTACCGCAAGCCTATACCGGTTTGGGGTCGCGCAGAAAGCGGGTCAGTCCAGCACGGACAGCATGTGGCCCTGATCCGGCGGAACACGGCCATCGAGCGTATCCTGGTAGACCCGGTTCAGCGCCGCGGTGGATTTCATTGGCTCGCTCCCGGCTTTTTCCCCGCCGGGATTGTTGCCTTCGCCGCTGACCGTTTTGCGACCGGCGGTTTGTTTAAAACAGGGTTCGCTTTTGGCTCGCTTGCGATAACGCCTTCGCGCTTGCGCAGCACCCTGTAATAGCTCCACCACAGATGCGCCGCGGCGCCGCGCAGCGGTCGCCACGGCTCCGCCAGCGGCGCCATCTGTTTGGCGGTCGGTCGGGTGGTCAGCCCGAGCCCGACCTTGATCGCTTCCTGCACGGCGAGGTCGCCGGCCGGCCACGCATCGCCGTGACCGAGGCAGAACAATAGATAGACGTCGGCGGTCCAGGGACCGATGCCGTGCAGCGCGGTCAGCGTGTTGTGGGCGGCGTCGGCGTCCTCGTTCGCCAGCACCTCGAGGTTCAGTCGCTCGGCGGCGAGTTCGCGGGCAAGGCTCTTCAAGGTCTTGATCTTCGCCGCGGACAGCCCGAGCCGGCCGAGGCGGTTGGCGCGCGCTTTCCGCAGGCTCGCGTGATCAAATGGATCGAACGCCGCGCTGACGCGCGCCCAGATCGCCGCAGCACTCGCGGTGGACAGTTGCTGCCCGGTGATGATCGCGGCAAGGCCGGCAAAGCCGGGCTCGCGCCGCCGCAATGCCGGCATGCCGGTGCGTTCAAGGATGGGCTTGAGCCGCGGGTCCCGCGTGACCAGCGTGCGGATCGCGTCCTCGAGATCGGCCTGGGTGTTGAGATGGATGGTCATGAGGCTGTGATCAATCAACTTGCGGGGGCCGTCATGGGCGGCCTTGACCCGCGCATCCATCTCATATCGTAACAGACTCTTGAAGGATGGATTGCCGGGGTCAAGGACTCAACATCAAGCCCGGCAATGACGAAGGTCGAGAGTTCAATGCCACCCGTCTTCCGCTTTGCGCCGAGCCCGAACGGTTATCTTCACCTCGGCCACGCCTATTCAGCCCTGCTGAATTTCGATCTGGCCCGTCAGACCGGCGGCCGGTTCCTGCTGCGCATCGAGGATATCGACCCCAGCCGCTGCAAGCCGGAATTCGAGGCCGCGATCTACCAGGACCTCGCCTGGCTCGGGATCACATGGGAGACCCCGGTGCGGCGGCAGTCGCAGCATTTCATCGACTATCGCCCGGCGCTCGAGCGCCTCGGCAGGCTCGGCCTGG
>JBDTKD010000014.1:0-3970 GCA_039935515.1 Bradyrhizobium sp. | reverse complement strand
TGATCGGGCCGCCGTACTATAGCGCAACACAATGAATCTCGACGGCGCAAAAGAACCCTTTGAAGTGGCACCTGGCTACGGAGGCCGGGATTCGCTCCCGGCGCCGGGGCGTCGGCTGGCCCGCTCTCTAAATTAGTTCGCGGTGAGCAGGCTCATCTTGGTATTGGCGATGACCAGACGATCGGCAAGCAACTGCGCCAGATTGCGCATGATGCGTTCGCCGGTTTGCGGATGCTGCTCGCGGAAACGCTGAAACTCGTCCAGCGGCACTTCGAGCGCGGTTGACGCGACGTCGGCGATCACGTCGGCCGAACGACGGTGTTCCAGCAGCGCCATCTCTCCGAACACCATCCCGGCGGTGATGGTGGCGAGCCGAACGCCATTTGGCAGCATGACGTGAACCACTCCGCTGCGGAGGAAAAACAGCGACGTCGCGGCTTCCGCGGCGCCGATGATCCGTTCGCCCGGTCGGTAGCTCCTGATGGTGCCCAGCGCCGCGAGCTGTTCGAGTTGGTCTGCCGCCAGCCCTGCCAGCAGCGCCTGTTCGAACAGCTCGGTTACTTCGGCGGAATCGATCGCGCCGCCGTGACGGTAGACGATCTGGTCCTCGGCCCATTCGATGGCGGTGTCGAGCAGGTAGAAATCCCGCAGGCTCGAGATGCCCTCGGCCCATTCGCCGATCGCGTTCCAGTGCGCGGAGCCGCGCTCGACGCCGGACAGGATCGCAGTGACGTCGAACGTCGCCAGTTCGCGAAAGCCTTCGACGAGCAGGCGGGAGGCGGCTCGGGTCACCGCCGCGACCCGGCGCAGGTCGAAAATGACGAAATTCGGGCGCGGCCCGGATGCGAGCTGGCGCGAGACGTAGTCGATGTTGGCAAATGTCAGCGTACCCGCCAGTTCAATGACGCGGACATCGTGGTGATGGGCGGCGAGAATCCTCTGCTCATGCGGCCGCCGGCTGCGGCGCGACGCGCTGCTTCCGATGTTGTAGTCGGCGATGATGCTGTTGCGCGCATTGTCGCTGCGGTTGAGCATGTGCAGGTCATAATGCGACGACAACGCCTCGCACACCTTGATGCCGCGCACGCTGTTGCCGTGGCGGTCGAGCCGCGGCGAGTAGCTGCCGAGCCCGAGCCGCGCCGGCAGCGCCGCCAGGATGCCGCCGCCGACGCCGCTCTTGGCGGGAACGCCGACCCGATAGATCCATTCCCCGGCATAGTCATACATGCCGGAGCTGGTCATCACCGAGAGCGTTCGCGAAATGGCGTAGGGCGTCGTGACCTGCTCGCCGGTCACCGGATTGATGCCGCGGTTGGCCAGCGTCGCCGCCATGATGGCGATATCGCGCGCCGTCACCTGGATCGAGCATTGCCGGAAATAGACATCGAGCACCTCGCCGACGTTGTCCTTGATGACGTCGGAGTTGCGCAGGAGATAGCCGATCGCGCGATTGCGGTCGCCGGTGGCGCTTTCGGATGCGTACACGGCCTGGTCGAGGCCGAGCTCGCGGCCGGCAAAGCGGCCGAGCGCCTGGCGAATATATTCGAAGGCGCCGGCGCCCTTCGCCTCATGGATCAGGCCCGAGCAGGCGATCGCCCCGGCATTGACCATCGGATTGAAGGGGTGGTTGTCGGCATTGAGACGGATCGAATTGAATGCATCGCCCGACGGTTCGACGCCGATCGCGCTTTCCACGCGCGCTGCGCCGAGCGTGTCCAGCGCCAGCGCAAATACGAACGGCTTGGACATCGACTGGATCGTAAAGGAAATCGCGGTATCGCCGACCTCGTAGACATGTCCATCGATGGTGGCGAGGCTGATTCCGAAATGTTCCGGATCGGCCTTGCCGAGTTCAGGAATATAATCGGCAACGGCGCCTCCGGTCTCGGCGGCATAGTTCGCATGACAGGCCTCGAGAAAGCGCAGCAGAGGCGGCTTCGAGGCGGCCCAGCGGCCGGCATTGGGAGAGTTGACAGGTTGCGGAATGTTCATGGCCGGTCTCGCCTTTCGCCGTTGGCAAGACCCAATTTACGTTGGTTTGGCAGATGCGGAAACCGGGACGGCCGCCATTTGCGTCGCCGCGATGACGTGCAACAACGCGTTCAGGTCTCGAGGATGGCGAGAGCCTGTCCTTCGGCCACGACGTCATCGAGCTTGACAAGCAGTGATTTCAGTTTGCCGGCGGCCGGCGCGGCGACCGGAATTTCCATCTTCATGGCCTCGACAAAGGCGACGTCGTCGCCATCGCCGACGCTGGCCCCGATCTCGACGGGCAGCGCGCAGACACGCCCCGCCACCTCGGTCACAACCTTGATCTCTGGCATTGCGTTCTCCGGGGCAGCCGCCGCGAGCATTCACGCTCTCGCGGATGCTGGCATCGGGAAGGGCGGGCGCCCTCGGCTCAGTGTTGTGGAGCCAGATTGCCTGAGGTAGCTTGTTCTGCAAGTGGAATTTTATTCCGCAGGGCGGAATGGGGTGCTGCATGGGAAGACGCTCGGAGCGGCTCAGCAAACAGGGAATTCTCGCAAGCGATCTGGCAGGCGATGGCGACGTCATTCAGGTGGTATCGCGTGCCTTCGACGTCCTGCGTTGCTTCGAGGGCCATGAAGCGCGGCTCGGCAACCTCGAAATCTCCAACCGTTGCGGTCTGCCGCGATCGACGGTATCGCGCCTGACCCACACCCTGACCCGCATGGGCCAACTCGTCTATCTGCCCCGCGACCAGAAATACCGCATCGGGCCAAGCGCGGTCGCGATGAGCACGTCGATGATGCGCGGGTTGCAGCTGCGCATCCTGATCCGGCAGCGGCTGCAGGATGTCGCCGAGCAATTGCCAGGAACCGTTGGCTTCGTGATCCCCGACCGCTTTCACCTCGTCTATCTCGAGTTTGCGCGGGCCGCCAACGCGCTCGGCTTGCATGAGAGTACCGGCAGCCGCATCGCCATGGCGAGCACCGCCGCCGGCCACGCCTACACCGCCGCACTCGATCCCGATGTCGGTGATGCCCTGCTGGCGGAAATGGAGCGCGAAATGCCGGAGGCCGCCAGACTGCTGCGGCCCCGGCTCGAGACCAGCCGTCACTTTCTGCGCCAGCATGGCTATGTCGTTGCCTGCGGCACCTGGAGCCCGCATATCAACGGTCTCGCCGTGCCGCTGTGGTCGCCGCAATATCAAACTTTCGTCGTGGTCACGATCGGTCTTTTGTCTGCGATGTATGACGAGAAACGGCTGCACGAGGAAGTCGCGCCGCGGCTGCTGGAATTGAGCGTGGCGATCGGCAGCATGCTCGAGAGCGCGGACGGCGATATCTTCAGCAACCGCATGCAGGGCAAGCCGTTTCCGATACCGGCCCACAATAACAAGATTGTCAAGACGGAGGATGCGAATGAACTGGAAGCCGGAGCTCGACGACCTCGCCCGGCGCGAAGCGTTCGCGCGCGAGATGGGAGGCGTTGACAAGGTCAAGCGCCAGCGCGACCAGGGCCGGCTTACCGTTCGCGAACGCATCGACGGGCTGCTCGATCGGAACAGTTTTCATGAGGTCGGGGCGATTTCCGGAACCGCGGAATATGATGCGAGCGGCGAACTCGTCAACCTGACGCCGGCCAATTGCGTATTCGGCCGCGGCAAGGTCGACGGCCGTCCTGTGGTCGTGGTCGGCGACGATTTTACCGTGCGCGGCGGCTCCGCGGATGCCTCGATTTCCGCGAAGCCATTGATGGCCGAGGAGATGGCGCACGACTTCCGGCTGCCGATCATCCGCGTCATCGAAGGCTCCGGCGGCGGCGGCTCGGTGAAAACCATCGAGACCAAGGGCGCTGCCAATCTGCCCGGCGGCATCGGCGGCAACCGCTGGTACGCCTATACGACGGCCAACCTGGCGCGGGTGCCCGTGGTCGGCCTCGGCCTCGGTTCAGTCGCCGGTCTCGGTGCGGCGAGGCTCGCGGCTTGCCATTATTCGGTGATGAC
>JBDTKD010000013.1:0-8123 GCA_039935515.1 Bradyrhizobium sp. | reverse complement strand
AGCTTGCCGAGATATTCGGTGGTCGACTTCGCCCGCGACACCAACACTTCGCCGCGCGCACGGACCATATCGGACTGGATCTGGAACGCCTCGTTGAGCGACTTGGCGGAGGCCAGCCGGTCGATGCCGGCGAAGAAGGCTTCGGCGTCCTGGTAGAGCGCCTGCTGGATGTTGCGGCTGATCTTGGCGGCCTCGCTGACCGAACCGGCAACGGCGGTCTCGATAGCGTCCGTCACCTTCTCCGAATTAGCGTGAAGGTCGGCGGCACGGTCCTTGGCGGTGTTGACAGACTTCTTGACGAACTCGCGGGCGGCTTCCGGAACCTCAAGGTTCTTGAACGCGTCGGTCACGGGAGCGAATGCGTCCTTGACGCTGTCCAGCACGGAATTGGTTTCGGTGGTCATCGGTTTTCTCCATCCTCAGGTTTGAGCTATGGGCTCACCCCGTCCGGATTGGCCCGGGGCAAGAGTGTTGTGCCATAATTTATGGTGCGTCGCAACATCTATATTGCGATGCAATATCACGAATTCGTGATCAGCCTCATAATCAGACGAATCGCTTGGAAAACCGGCAAAACTAGTGCTGAACCGCGCCGGGCAGCCCGTAGGCCTCCATCTGGGCCCGGACCTGCGCCACATTGTGCCCGAGCACGACAATATCGTGCTTGTGGCCATCGACGTCGCGGACATGGTCGCGCAGCAGTGCCTCGGCCTTGAAGCCGAGGCTTTCGAACAGCGCAATCGCTGCCTGCTGATCGACCGTCATCTGCACCGACAGCTTTTCCAGGCCGGCGCCCAACGCCAGGGCAAAAGTCTCCTGCGACAGCGCCCGCCCGACCCCCAGGCCACGGACATCCGGCGACACCACCATCCGGATTTCTCCGACATGCGGCGACCATGAATGCAGGTCGCGCACCAGTGTGCCGCAGCCGACGACCTTGTCCGCCTTGACCGCGAGCAGGCTCGTGATCGCGCCGCGCTCAATCTCGTTGATCCAGGCCGACAGCACTTTCGGCTGGCTGATATTGCGCGGCAGGAACAGAAGATCGTGGGTGGGAAGGTGTTGCGCGAAGTCGAGCACGGCGGCCTCGTCCGCCCTCGACATCAGACGGAATTCGATCTCGCCGGCATCGGTGTTGGCGTGCCGCGGGTAGGAACGCAGTTCGCTCATGTCGATCTTCCACCTAACCAGGAGTCCAGTCTCGGCCACAGCCGCTTGATCGCATTGGCGCCGGCGACCAGGCTGACGTGACCGCCTTTCAACATCACCTCTTCCTTGTCGGTCGAGCCGACCTTCGTGATAAGGTGCCTGGCCGCATCATAGGGAACGATATGGTCGTGCTCGGCGACCGCGTGCAGGATCGGAACCTTGATCCTGGCGATGTCGGCGGCGTGGCCGCCGACCGACATGGTGTCGTTGAAGAGCTTGTTGTCCCACATCAGATCCTTGGTGATAGCGCGGAAATATTCGCCGGCCAGCGGCAGCGTGTCGGTCGCCCAGCGATCGAACATCCGGTACGACTTGACATATTCGTCATTCCAGATGTTTTCCCACAATTGCACCTGGCTCGCGGTGCGCGAGGCCGGCCGCAGCATTTCGAACGACGACAGGATCATTTCCGGCGGCACGTTGCCGACGCTGTCGACCAGCCGGTCGACATCGAAATAGCGCCGGTCGGAGAAATTCTGGAACAGCTTCATCTCGCGGAAATCGATCGGCGTCGTGAAGCAGATCAGGTTCTTCATCGGCCCGTCGGCGAAGATCGAGCCGTAAAGCAGCGACAGCACGCCTCCGAAGCAATAGCCGATCACCGTGACGTAAGTCTCGCCGGAATCCTGCTGCACGCGGCGGATGCAATCGGGAATGAAGTCGAGGACATAATCCTCCATCCGCAGGCTTTTTTCTTCCGGTCCTGGCGCGGTCCAGTCCAGCATATAGACGTCGTAGCCGTGTTTCAGCAGGAACTCGATGAAGCTCTGACCGGGCACCATGTCGAGGATGTAGCCGCGGTTGGTGGTCGCCATCACGATCAGGATCGGCACGCGGTAGATTTCGTCCGCCATCGGCCGGTAGTGATACAGATTCATGGTGCCGCGGACGTGGAGGATGTCCTTCGGTGTCGATCCGAGCGCAGGCCCCGAGGAGGAAATATATTCGACGCCCTTGATGCTGCGCTGGATCGCCCGCTGCACCTCGGACTGAATCCGGTCCGGGATCGACAGCAGATCGAGGCCCGCCGCGGCGTTCATTTTGGCTCTCCACCCCGAGCCGGCGGTCGCTTGGTCCGCGGCGGTCTCGGCGGCGCCGGATTTGCGCCGTCCGACGCGCCGGATTTGCCATGGACCTGATGCAGCAGCGCCTTGATCTCGTTCAACTGCCCCTCGATCGACTGCAGCCGTTCGGCCATGCCGACCATCTGCGACCGGCTCGGCAGATTCATGCTCACGAGATATTTCTCCATGAGATCGCCAAGCTGCTTTTGCGCGCCCGCGGTGACGCCGCCGACCTGATTGACGGCCCTGCTGAATTCCGGCGACGTCATCGCCTGGTTGGCGAAGGCGTTAAAACCCTTCTCCATCTCGCCGATCATGTTCTGCCAGATCGCGACCGGATCGTTGCTCTTGTCTGCCATGGATGCCTCCGGATCGACAACCGCTCGCCGGCCATACCACACTGTTGCGACGAGGCGGTCAACATCGCGACGGCGAATTGTCGCCTCGTGCTGCACCGGGCCTTCTGCAGCGCGAAAAAAGCTGTCATAGAACCGCATCGCAATACCATTTCCAGGGAATGGCCACGGTGAACGTCTCAGCCCATCAGCCGCCGCAGATCGCCCACGCCAACGGCATCGAGCTTTGTTACGAAATCTTCGGCGAGCCCACTGCAGAACCGATGGTGCTGATCATGGGGCTGGGCGCCCAGATGATCCACTGGGAGGACGACTTCTGCCGGCAGCTTGCGGCGCGCGGATTCCGCGTCATCCGGTTCGACAACCGCGACATCGGCAAGTCCACCAAGCTGACGGGTGGCAAGCGCCTCACGGCGTTCGAACTGCTCAAGCTGCGTTTCCTGAAGATCCCGGTCGAGGCCCCCTACAAGCTCTACGACATGGCGCTCGACGTGATCGGCCTGATGGATGCGCTCGGCATCACGTCGGCGCATCTGGTCGGCGCATCGATGGGTGGCATGATCGCGCAGGAAATGGCGATCTCGTTCCCCGAGCGGGTGCGGTCGCTGACCTCGATCATGTCGACGACCGGCAATCCGAAGGATCCACCGCCGACCCGCGAGGCCACTGCGGTGCTGATGGCGCCGCCACCGGCCAGCAAGGAAGAATATTTTGCCCGCCATGCGCTGACCTGGAAGATCCTGCGCGCCGGCAGCTTCCCGGAAGACGAGGCGCTCGACCGGGCGCGCGCCGAGCGCACCTTCGAACGCGGGCTCAATCCGGCCGGTGCCGGGCGGCAGCTCCGCGCCATCCTGGCGTCGGGCAGCCGCAAGAAGCGGCTGGCATCGGTCAAGGCCCCCACGCTGGTGATTCACGGCACCGTCGACCCCCTGATACGCCCCGAGAGCGGCAAGGACACCGCCGCCTCGATCCCCGGCGCCAGGCTTCTGATGATCGAAGGCATGGGGCACGCGCTGCCGATTCCGATGTGGCCGCAAATCATCGACGCGATCGACAAGCACGCCCACGCTGCGCGCCCGAAAGCCGCGCATTGACGTCAACTGGAGAAGGAGAACAGCATGAGACTGGAAGGCGGATGTTATTGCGGCGCGCTGCGTTATCAGTCCGAAGGCGAGCCGATGCTCAAGGCGCAATGTCATTGCCGCGAGTGCCAATATATCAGCGGCGGCGCGCCCAACATGTTCGTGCTGATGCCGGTCGACGGCTTCGGCTACACCAAGGGCACGCCGAAGACATTTACCCGCAGCGATCTTGAAGGCGCGGTGACGCGGGAATTCTGCGCCGAATGCGGCACCCATCTGATCACACGGCGGCCCAGCCTGCCGGCCGTGGTGCTGAAAGTCGGCACGCTCGACGACCCCGGCCTGTTCGGCGGCCCGCAGATGGCGATCTACACCATCGACCGGCAGCCCTTCCATCAAATCCCGGAGGGCGTGCCAACCTTCGAGCGGTTGCCGAAACGATAAGGTATTTTCCAGCACTGCCGCTTCATCCTTCGAGACGCGCGCAAGTGCGCGCTCCTCGGGATGAGGTCTATCCCCTCATAGTGAGGAGCGCGGCAACGCCGCGCGTCTCGAACCATAAGGCCGTGTGCCTGCCGTGGACAACTACCCGCCCGCCCAGACGTCGAGCACATAGCGATTCCTGGCGCCGAGATCGTCGATCCAGCGCAGCCCCGCCTCGGCATCTGCGCCGGCGCGTTCGCGATAGATCGCAACCAGCGCGGCCTTGACATCGGGCTCCATCTTGCCGCCGTCGCCGCAGACAAAGATGATCGCGCCCTGCTCGATCAGCCGCCACACCCGCTCCTTTTCCGCTGCGACCAGATTCTGCACATAGGTCTTCGGCCCGTCGGCACGCGAGAAGGCCGTGTAGAGTTCGGTGACGCCGCCGGCCGCGAAGGCCTTGAGCTCGTCGGCATAGAGAAAATCCCGGTCGGGATGGCGGCAGCCGAAGAACAGCATCGCCGGGCCGAGCGAAGCGCCGCCCGCCTTCCGCGCCGCGCGTTCCTGCAGGAAGCCGCGGAACGGAGCGAGACCGGTCCCGGGCCCGATCATGACGATCGGCACGGAAGGGTCATCGGGCAGCCGGAAGCCAGCCTTGGTCTCGCGCACCGTCGCATGGATCGTTTCGCCGGCACGGTGGCCGGCAAGATAGTTCGAACAGATGCCCCTGTAGATGCCGCGCCCCGAACTCGCCGGTCCTTCGACCACCGCGACAGTGACGCTGCAACGCGACGGATCGGACGACGGCGACGACGAGATCGAATAATAGCGGGGCGCCAGCAGCGACAGCATCTCGAGATAGGCATGGAACGGCAGTTCGCAGGCCGGATGCTCGTCGAGCAGATCGAACACCGATTTGCGTCGGCCGAGAACTTCCGTGCGGTAGCGTTCGGTGGCGGCGGCCTCGTCGCCGACATAGGCCAGCAGTTTCGGCCTGGTCACCGGACATCTGGTGTGCTCGGACATGATCTGGATCTGCTTGCGGGTCGCGACCTGCTGCAGTTCGACGAACTCGCTGAGCAGGGGCCCGACCGACACCGCGTCGCCGACCGGCAATTGCGCGCGCCGTCCTTCCGCGACCTGCAGGCGGATCTGATCGGCAGGCAGAAAGCCGAAGCGGCGCGCCACCGCATCGACCAACGCCGGATCGTTGCGCGGAACCACGCTGAGGTGATCGCCGACGCGATAGACGATGCCGGCAGGCAATTGCACCTCGATGTGGCGGGTCGATCGGCCGGATGGATTGGCGACCTGCCTGTTTTGCAGTTCGGTGTTGACCAGGAGCTTCATCGGCGCGACGCCGCCAAGCGCGACGACACTGTTGACGGCAGACGGTGCGATCGGCTCGATCTTGTACAGCGGTTCGTCATCGGCGCTGCGGGTGATGCCGGAGTCGAGGCCGAATTCCCGGGTCGCCGACGGCGCCGCCTTGGCGAACCAGCTTTCGAACTGACCATCGAGGTCGCTGCGCGCATCGCCCTCGCCGCGCGCATAGACGCTGCGGGCGCCGTGCGCCGCCAACTGCCGGTCGATCAGCCGGGGGATCGATTGATAGGTGGCGGCCCAGTCGCTGTTGCCGCAGCCGAACACGGCATAGCGGACTTTTGAAAATGTATCCTTCGGCAGATCGCCGCTCAGCCATTTGACGAACTGCGTGGCGTTATCCGGAGCAGCGCCGTTGTAGGAGGCGCAGAAAATCAGCACCCCGCCCTGCTGCGGCAATTGGCCGACGAAATCGTCGAGCGGCGCGAGCCGGGTGGCGAAGCCGTTGACCTCGGCCAGATCGGCGACTCGGGTGGCGAGTTCCTCGGCGGTTCCGAGGTTCGATCCGTAGAGCACCAGCAGCGGCGTATTGTGACCGGGACGGGCGCGGGCGCGGGGCGCGGCGGCCGCGGCGCTCGCCACCGCAGCTGCCGGTGCGCTACGACCGGCATGGGCGCCGCGATCCCGCTCGGTGCGCGGGCGCACCTTGATCTTGAAACCATCGGGCTTGATGGTCAGCGTTTCCTTCAGCACCATCTGGTAACGCTGACTGTCGATCAGCTTGAAGCGCTGCAGGATCATGCCGATCGCGAGCGCCGCTTCGTGCATCGCAAAGCCGCGGCCGATGCAGGCGCGCTGGCCGTTGCCGAACGGTTTCCAGGCATTGACCGGGCGCGCCGCCTCGGCCTCGCGGCTGAAATTCTCCGGATCGAACGCGTCGGGATTGGGTCCCCATACGCTGGGGTCGCGGTGCAATGCCAGCACCAGCACGGTGATGAAGGTGTTCTTCTTGAGCTTGTATTTGCCGCCGATGGTCTCATCGTTGAGCGGCGAAATGCCGTAGGCCGGCGCCGGCGGCCACAGCCGCAGCGCCTCCTTGAGGATCTGCGTGATGTAGCTGAGCTGGGTCACCTGCTGGTAGGTCGGCTTGACCTCGACATCCGGCCCCAGCACCCGGTCGACCTCCTCGCAAGCCTTCCTGAGCACCTCGGGATGCTTCAGCAGCGCGTAGATCGCGCACGACAACAGGCCGGAAGTGGTTTCGTGCCCCGCAATCAGGAAGGTGTTGATCTGGTAACGGATATTGACGTCGTCGAGCTGTTCGCCGCTAGCGCGGTCGACCCCAGTCATCATGGCGCCGAGCATGTCCTTCTTGCCGCTTGCGACTTCCGCGTTACGGCGGCGTTCGGCGACGATTTCGTCCACCATCCTGTTCATGAAGGCGACGTCGCCGGCAAGGTCGCGGCGGCGCTTCTGCATCCACAGATTTTCCATCGGCAGGCCGCGGATCAGCATGATGGTCTCGAGCGAGCGCACCAGCGATTCCACGAACGGATGATAGTCGCGCCGATAGAACGAATTGAACCGGTAGTCGAAGCCGCAAAGCCCGATGGTGTCGAGCGTCAGCGCGGTCATGTCGTGGACGACGTCGATCTCGTCGTCGGCATTCAGCCGCTCCCACTTCTTCACCAGCTGCTCGGCGATGTCGACCATGCTCGGGTGGTAGGACTGCATGGCGCGGTTGCCGAACGGCTGCAGCAGGATGTTGTGCGCCTTGCTCCAGTTCGGCTCGGAGGTATCGGCGGTGAACAGGCCGTCGCCGGCGACGGTGCGCACCCGGCGCAGCGGTCCGCGCACCGCCTTGTCGAAACGCTTCTCGTCGCTGAGCTCATCGACCAGATCGTGGCCGGAAACGATGACGAGCGGCGCGCCCATCATGTCGAGCCAGAAGATCGGCCCCAATTCCCGCGCCAGCCGCGCCAGGCTCTGCACCGGCGCCGTCGAATCCAGCGACAGCATGTTGCCGACCACCGGCTTGGTCGGTGGCCGCGGGATCGGGCTCAGTCGGTTGATCGACGCCATTGCGAAAGGGTCTCCTGCGTTCTGTCGTGATTTAGGCCGTCATTGCGAGCGCAAGCAAGCAATCCATCGGGCGTCATGCCGAGCTCTGGATTGCTTCGTCGCTGGCGCTCCTCGCAATGACGGCGGCCTCAGCCAAACCGCCTTCTGCGCCATTCAATCAGCTTGGCACTGACCTCGTCCGGCTTTTCCTGCTGCGTCCAATGGCCGCTGCCCCGCACCAAATATTTCTCGAGGTCGGGGATGATCTTCTCCATGCCATCGGCCGCGGACGGCGGCAGTACCTGATCGTTCTCGGCCATGATCATCAACGATGGCACGCGCACGGTATGGTCGATCCCGGCCGAACGCTGCCAGTTGCGCGACATGTTGCGATACCAGTTGATGCCGCCGGTAAAGCCGGTCCTGGTGAAGGTATCGACGAACACCTTCTTCTCCTCCGCTGACAGGATCGGCGTGCGCGGATCGTGCTTGGCGTCGTAGGCCGCAATCATCTGCGGAAACGCCAGATTGAGCCGCGGCGAGGCGCCGACGCCGGCTACCGGCACCTCCGCCGGCGCATCGGCGGCGCGCGGCACCGGCTTGCG
>JBDTKD010000012.1:0-10324 GCA_039935515.1 Bradyrhizobium sp. | reverse complement strand
CTGGTGCCGTGCTTCAACGAGGAGGCCGCAGTCGCCACCGTCATTGCCGATTTTCGCAAGATGCTGCCATCGGCCCGGATATTCGTTTACGACAACAATTCGTCGGATCGCACCGTGGTGGTGGCGCGCGATGCCGGCGCCGAGGTACGCCGCGAACGTCGCCAGGGCAAGGGTCATGTGGTCCGGCGCATGTTCGCCGACATCGACGCCGATATCTATGTTCTGGTCGATGGCGATGCCACCTACGACGCCGCCAGCGCCCCGCGCATGATCGATGCGCTGGTGTCGGATCGTCTCGATATGGTGGTGGGCTTTCGCGTCGATCAGGTCGAGGCTGCCTATCGGCGCGGCCACCGCGCCGGAAACTGGATGCTGACCGGCTTTCTTTCGTCGGTGTTCGGCCAGGCTTTCAAGGATATTCTGTCCGGCTACCGGGTATTGTCGCGGCGTTTCGTCAAATCCTTTCCGGTGCTGTCGGACGGCTTCGAGATCGAAACCTAGCTCAGCGTTCACGCGCTCGAACTGGCGCTGCCGGTCACCGAGATCGAAACGCCCTATTACGCCCGGCCGGCGGGATCGTTCAGCAAGCTCAATACCTGGCGCGACGGCTTTCGCATTCTCGGCACCATCCTGAAGCTCTACCGGACGGAGAAGCCGTTGCGGTTTTTCGGGGCCATCGGAATTTTCCTGATCCTGATTTCGATCGGTCTCGCGATTCCGATCCTTGTTACCTATCTCGAACAGGGCCTCGTGCCCCGGCTGCCGACCGCGGTGCTGTCGATGGGGCTGATGATCCTCGCCATGCTGTCGATCTCTTCGGGGCTGGTGCTCGATACGGTGACGCGCGGGCGCCGCGAGATGAAGCTGCTCGCCTACCTGTCGCAGCCACCGATCGGCGGAGACTGACACGCCTGCGAAGTTTGCCGGGTCCGGGCGATGGACCGCGTCGCCGCATGATGCTATCCCGCGCCAGACCATGAATGACCTCTCGCTGACGATTTTGGCCGAAACCACCAACGACGCGCAGGCGATCGAGCGGCTGCATGCGCGCACGTTCGGGCCCGGCCGCTTCGTGTTGAGCGCTTACCGGATCCGCGAGCATGTCGACCATTTGCTCGAGCTGTCCTTCACGGCCCGGATCGGAACGTTGCTGGTAGGCTCGGTGCGCCAGTTGCCGATCTGTGTCGGCGAGACCAGGGCGCTGCTGCTTGGACCGTTGACGGTCGAGCGGCCGTTTCGCGGCCGCGGCGTTGGCCGGGCACTGCTCGATCGCGCGCTGAAGGATGCCAAGGCACGCGGCCATCGGCTGGTGCTGCTGGTGGGCGACGAAGCCTATTACAGCCGCGTCGGCTTCAAGGCGGTTCCGAAGGGACGGGCGATCATGCCCGGACCGGTCGATTACGACCGTCTGCTGGTGGCAGAACTCGTCGAGGGCGCCTTCACCGGCGTGTCCGGCGCGATTCGCCCGGACTGGAGTTTTGCCCGCTGAGCGCGATCGAACAGCGTTTCCGGCACCGTGGCTTCATCCTTCGGCCAAGGGGCCGCTCCTCAGGACGAGGTCTACCCCCTCATGGTGAGGAGCCCGCGCAGCGGGCGTCTCGAACCACGAGGCCCGCAGGCTACCCGCACTCACAGCTTCTGCGAAATGCCGAAAAAGAATCCGCGGCGCGGTCCGTATTGCGGCGCGAATACGCCGATGCCCGAGCCATCCCTGATCTGGTAGATGGTGTCGAACAGGTTGACGATGTCGAAGCGCAGCGTGGTCGGCTTGGTCGGAGACACGATGTTGAAATCGTGTGACACCCCGAGATTGACCTGGGTATAGGACGGAACGGTGCCGGTGTTGGCAAAGCCGTCGCGCAGGCCGCTGCCGTAAATCATCGATGCGCTGAACTTGGTGCCCTGCCACAGATAGGAGGCGCCAGCCGATGCGGTCAGGAACTGGGCGTGGTCGGTGTAGACGTAATTGCTGGCGATATAGTTCAGTTCGGCGGGATCGAACAGATATTGGTTCGACACCACGTCGGTGGCGATCTGTCTGGCCCAGGCCAGATTTCCATAAAGATGCAGATTGCCATTGGTGTAGGAGGCCTTGAGTTCGACGCCCTCATTGATGCCCCGTGCGTAGTTGAAGGCGGTCAACACATAGGCTTGGCCGAACTGTCCGTCGTCAAGCAGGTCGGCCGCGGTCTTGTAGTAGGCGTCGAGCCCGACTTCGAGGCCCGGAATCGCGTTTATCTTCTGAACGACGCCGACATCGAACACGTTGGAGCGTTCCGGCAGAACCGGATCGTTCGCTGACCCGGGCGGCGCCTGCGCCGTGGTATTCTGCACCAGCGCCAGATTGGTCGGCGCCGCCAGCACCTGCTCAGGCGGCGTGAAGTTGCGGGAGTAGCCGGCATGGAACGTGGTGCCGTCGGTCGGCTTCCAGTTGATGCTGAGGCGCGGGCTGAGCTGGTTGGCATCGACATATTGCCACATCTGGTCGAAGCGCAGCCCGGCGTTGATGGTCACGGAGTTGGTGACCTTCCATTCGTCGGCGAGATAAGTGCTGAACAGCACGCCGGTCTTGGCGCTGGAATCGAACACCGAGAATGGCGCGTCGACTGGATTGCCCATGGGGTCGAGCGGCAGCACCGTGGATCCGTTGTTCACCAGCGAACGTTCGGCGCTGGCGGAAAAGCCGAATTTGAGCGTATGGGCGAAACCGACACGATAGGAGGTATCCTCCTGAATGCCGTTGATGACGCTCTGCCGGTAGACGTCGGACGCCACGCCGTTGAAGACCAGATCGCCGATCGTATCGGGCAGGAAGTGCAACTGGCTGTAGCGGTTGAAGTAGGACAGCTGGTAGTCAATGCCATCGCCAGACTTCTGGTAGGCAAGGACGTTGAACTGGTTGAACTCGCTCTGCCGCTCGTTGAGCAGCGCGGAGTTGAAGCTGGACACTCCGAAGGCGGTATAGACCGGCGGCTGTCCGGGACTGTTGGGGATCTGATAGCTGCCGTTCGACACGCCGCTCATAAAGGTCAGCCGGCTGCTCGGATCGAGCACCGTCGACAGATAGAGAAATCCCTTTTCCTGCGAGGTGTGGTCGTGAATGGCGTTGTACGCCGGAGTCGGATTCTCGATTCCGAGGTTGCTGCCGAAATAGCGCCCCGAGACGAAATACTGGGTCTGTCCGACGGTGCCGCCGTATTCCAGCGAGGTCGTGATGGTGCCGTGGCTGCCGCCATAGACACCGATGCTGCCGCTGTTGTTGAAGGCGTCGGCCTTGGTCTGGATGTCGAGGACCCCCGCGGTGCGCAAGCCATACTGCGCCGGCAATGCACCGGTGATCAAAGCGAGGCTGCCGACGATGCCGGTATCGATGATCTGTCCGAACGCGCCGACGCCGTCGGGCAGCATGATGCCGTTGATGCGATATTGCAGATTGGCGTGCTCGTTGCGCACATGCAGTTCGCCGCTTGCGGCGGAGTCCTGCGAGACGCCGGGGACCTGCAGCAGCGCCTTGTCGAGCGGGGTGTTGGTACCCTGCGGCAGCGCCTCGAGGGCCTGCTGGTTCATCTCATACGAGCCGGCGCCGGTCGCCGCCACGATGTTGCGGCGGGCTTGGTCGAATGTCTCGTTCTTGCCGGCGACCGCCTGCGCCTCGGTCCGCGGTGGCGGCGCCGCGGGAGTCTCGAGACGTCGCTTGGATACGACGTGGGTCCGGGGCCGGCGCGGATGCAGCACCGGCTTGGGCGCGGCGATGTCGATCTCCGGAAGCGCGGTCGCGCCGGCCGCGGCAGCCGCGGGCGGTGTTTGCGCGTGTACCCGGTCGCCGAGGCCGCAAAGCAGCAGCGAGGCGGAGACAGCCAGCATTGGCTTTGCGACTGGCGACATTGATTCGAATCCCGTCAAGCACGACCGGATTCGTCGTTGACGAATTCGGCAAGCGCTGGCCGTCGATGTTAGACGGACCGATTTCAGCCGGTCCGGCGGATCGGTCGCGCAGGACGCGGCGATCCGCCGGCAACACTCAAACTATCGGGATCAGGAGACGGGGGGAGCGCGAGGCTGAAAAGCGACGCGGGCCGACTTCAAATGGACGAATTCGGCGTCGGTGGTGCGATACAGGAATTCGACGGCTTGCGGCAGCCGCAGCACCGGCGGGGTCGCAAACAACACGGCATTGGCCATCGCCATGGCGGCGCAGATCGCACAGGCATCGTCCGGGTGCTGCCGGTCGGAATTGCGGTCGGATCCAGGCTGCCGAGTGGACCGGCTCAATGCTTCCGGTGCAGCAGGACCCGTGCCATGGGATGCACTGGACCGCATCGCCGGCGCGGCCTGCGCGGCGATGCCGTGGAAATGGCCGAACGCCAGCACGAACTGGATCGCCAGCGCCAAAAGCGCCAGCCGCGAGCCATGTCTGATGTTCGACCGGAACCACTTCATGCCGACAGGCACTCCGCATCGACGGTGACCCGGCGATCCGGGTCCGCGCAGATGTTATAATATAACATCAGGCAACCTCCGTGGTTGTCAACCATCGTTCCGCCCGGCACCGTCGAAATTGCCGGGGCTGTGTAGTTCGGGCAACGCCGGAAGCTTGCCGAGGCGATCAGCGGCCTTCGCGCAGCCAGGTCGCGGCGAAAGCGCCAAGCAGCAGCAGCAGACCGATCAGGCCGGCGAACAGCGGCAGTACGCCGACGCCCTTGACGACGCTGGCATCCCGCATCTTGACACCCATCCAGCCATCGCCGTGAAACACGCCGGATGCGCGCACCGGCACGATGCGCGGAAGCTCGATGCTCGAACCGTCGACCACCCGCCGCGCATCGCCGCCGGTGGCTTGCGCCAGCGGCTTCAGCGTCTCGGCCGTGGAAGTCACCTCGGAAAACTCCTTGGGGTTGGTCGGGCCGACATTGATCAGGGCTTTCAGCGTGCCGTCAGTGGCCTGCCACAGACCGAGCTCGTTGGCGGGGACGGTCGAGGTCCAGATACCGGGTTCGCCGGCGCTCAGCGTCAGCTGGCGCGTGGCGCCGGATGGCGAGGTCACCGTCACCGGCGCGACACTGTCCGCCATGGTCTGACGCAGAACCTCCAGATCGTGGCCATGGACCTGCAGACGCAGCGCCTCTTCGTCGAGTTCGGGCTGCTTCATCAGCCAATGCGACATTCGCCGCAGCAGGTCGAGATGCGGCCCACCGCCCTCATAGCCGCGTGCCCATAGCCAGATCTGGTCGGACAACAGCAGCGCGGCGCGGCCCTCGCCATAGCGGGACAGCAGCAACAGCGGCTCGCCATCAGCCCCGGTCATCAGCGGCGGCGTGGTGGCGTTGCGGGTTTCGACGGTGCGAAAGAACCGACCCCAATGCGGCGGTTCGGAGCCCGAACCTTCCAGCCCGCGCGTCACCGGATGGCGCTTACCGGCGTCGCTGAGATGGGCGTAGAACGGCTTCTCGGTGACGCCGACCGGCTCGGCCGGCAGCACCGCATCCAGCGGCGTGCGCCAGATGCTCGTGGTCGATGCGTAGTCGGGACCCGCCGCAACCAGCACCGCGCCGCCGCCGCGCACATAGCGCGCGATATTGTCGAAATACGCGATCGGCAGCACGCCCTGCCGCGCGTAGCGGTCGAAGATGATCAACTGGAATTCGTTGATCTTCTGCTGGAACAATTCGCGGGTCGGAAATGCGATCAGCGACAATTCATTGATCGGCGTTCCATCCTGCTTTTCCGGAGGGCGCAGGATCGTGAAATGCACCAGATCGACGCTGGGGTCGGACTTGAGCAGGTTGCGCCAGGTGCGCTCGCCGGAATGCGGCTCGCCCGAGACCAGCAGCACCCGCAATTTGTCGCGCACCCCGTCGATCGAAACCACGGCGCGGTTGTTTACCAGCGTCAGCTCGTTTTCGAGCGGCGAAGCCTCGATCTCGACAATGTTGGGCCCGGGGTGCTTGATATCGATGTCGACATTGACGGTCTGACCGCTCTGCACGGTGCGCTCGTTGATCACATCGCCGTCGCGGCGCACCACGACCTTGGCGCGCTCGCCGCTGACGCCCTGGTCGTCCAGCCGGTAGGTGATGGTCTGGGTCTGTCCGACGATGCCGAACCGGGGAGCCGCGGAAATCGCGATGCGCCGGTCGCGTTCGTCCCTGCGCCCGGTGATCAGGGCGTGCACCGGAGCCTGGAATCCGAGCGCGGACGCGTTGGCTGGAATGTCATGCACCCGACCGTCGGTGATCAGGAAGGCGCCGGCGACGCGATCGACCGGAACGTCCGACAGCGCCGAGGACAGCGCGCCGAACAATTTGGTGCCGTCGGTTTCCCCGTCGGCCTGGCCCGCTTCGACCACCCGTACGTCCAGTCCCTTGATCTTTTTCAGGCTATCGACCAGTGCCTGCTGGGCCTCGGCGGTTTCGCGGGTGCGAGTGCCGAAACTCTGGCTGGGACTCTTGTCGACCACGACCACGGCCACCGATGACAGCGGCTCACGGTCCTCGCGGGTAAAGGACGGATTGGCCAGGGCCAGCACGATCAAGGCCAGCGCCGTCACGCGCACCGCAGCACCACGGGCGCGCCCCAGCAGCAGCATGGCCGCGATCACGGCGATGGCCGCGACCGCGAGCCAGATCACGAGCGATGGAACGAGCGGCGTAAAGGCGATGCCGTAGTTCATGACGCATACCTATCCACATCGTCGTGCCCGGGCTTGACCCGGGCATCCACGTCTTTCGTGCCAGCCGTCAAGGCGTGGATGGCCGGGACAAGCCCGGCCATGACGGCGTGACTGTAGAAAACACGCATCACTGTCCCAGCCGCTCGATCAACGCCGGCGCGTGCACCTGGTCGGCCTTGTAATTGCCGGTCAGAGTGTACATCACGATGTTGACGCCGGCGCGGAAGGCAAACTCGCGCTGTCGCGGCTCGCCCGGTGTCAGCGGCAGCATCGGCTGGCCGTCCGGGCGCAGCGCCCAGGCGCCGGCGAGGTCGTTGGAGGTGATGATGATCGGCGAGACGCCGTCGCCGCCACGCGCAGGCCGCGACGAGGCCTCCTCGTCGTCCTCGCGCGGCAGCGCCTCAACCCAGGTCTGCCCGGAGGTGAAGCGTCCGGGAAAATCGCGCAGCAGGTAGAACGTCTTGGTCAGGACGTGATCGCGCGGCACCGGTTCAAGCTCGGGAATGTCGAGCGAGGAAAGGATGTCGCGCAAAGTCTGCATGGCCGGCGTCTGCGAGGCGCCGCCTTCTCCCGGGGGCGCCTCGATGGCATCGCGGGTGTCGAACAGCACGGTACCGCCATTTTTCATGTAGGCGTCGATGCGGTTGATGGCGTCCTGCGGCGGCTTCGGCGCGCCGGGCACCACCGGCCAGTAGATCAGCGGAAAGAACGCCAGTTCGTCGCGTGCGGGATCGACGCCAACGGGATCGCCGGCTTCCAGGGCGGTGCGCTGCGCCAGAAACAGGGTGAGGCCGGCCATGCCCGCCTTGACGATCGAATCCACATCCGCATTGCCGGTGACCACATAGGCAAGCCGGGTCTGCGAGACCGCCTTGAGGGCAAAATCATCCTTGTCGTCGGCACGGGAGGCCGTCGGCGCCAGCAGCGCCGGCAAGATCAGGGTGAAAGCCAGCACCGCCGACACCGCACGCCGCCTCAGCAACGCGGCGAAGCCGGCTCCGAGCAGGGCGACGATGATCGCGTCGATCAGGAACAGCGCCAATGAGGACGACAACAGGATTCCGCGCAGGTCGCGCGGTTCGGAGTTGGTGTAGCTGGCCCGCCGCGCCCGCAACGCCGAAACGTCGAGCGGCGAGATGCGGTCGCTGGCCGCCAACGCATTCACGGCCAGCGGACCGTCCGCCGGTCCATAGAAGCCGGGCGGGTGATCGATGCTCGCGTGATCGCGAAAGTCGGCGGGGATCGGCTTTGCAGTCGAGGGCGGCGGTCCGAACGCGCCAAAGCCGTCGAGCGTCCGCAGCGGCGCTACGGTTTCGACCTTCGCCTCGCCGGCAACACCCGCTCCCGGATTCGAAGTATAGCCGGACATGTCGACGGCCCGCCGCAGCATCTCGACGAAGGTGCCGGACATCGGCAGATCGGACCAGCGCATGTCGGCGCTGACATGGAACAGGCTGACCACGCCCTTGCCGCGGCGTTCGCCGGTCACCAGCGGCGTTCCATCCTCCAGCGAGGCCCAGCTTTTTGTCGCCAGCACGGCATCCGGTTCGGCGAGCACTTGCCGGTTGACGGTGACGTCCTTCGGCACCGGAAGACCGGCGAACGGTCCGTCGGCGGAGAACGACGCAAGATGCTGCGGCTTCTCCCAGGTGAGGCTGCCGCCGAGGGTGCGTCCACCACTGCGCAGCTTCACCGGGACCAGATCGTCGTCGGCTTGCGCCAGGCGCGGGCCGGCAAAGCGCACCAGCACCCCGCCTTGCTCGATCCATGCGGTCAGGCGCTCGCGGATATCGGGCGACAATGTGCCGACATCGGCCAGCACGATCATCGGCAGTTTCTGATCGAGGAATTGCGCAATCGCCTGTTGCGGCGCGGTGCCGCGGTCGCCCAGCCGCACATCGGCGAACGGCGCCAGCGCCCGGGTCAGATAGAAGGTCGATGCCAAGAGCGGCTGCGCGGTATCGGTGCTCGACCCGCTGACCACGCCAATCGCGCGCCGCCGCCATCGCTTGTCGAGCAACTGGACCGCGCCGGCGGACCGCTCGCCCGCGATTTCAAGCCGGGCGATGTCGTTGCGCAATTCGACCGGAAGATCGAACGCGGCCTCGGTCTCGCGCGCCTGCGACGTGAAGCTGTAGCGGGCTTCGCCGATCGGCGACCCCTTGAGGTCGATCGCCCGCACGACGCCGGCCGCTACGCCGCCGCCGGTGCGCAGCACCTTCACGGTCATCTTTGCTGCGGCGTTTTCGGCCGCAGCCAGCGCCAGCGTGGGCGGGGCACCGCCCTCAAAAATCGTCAATGCACGGTCCCCGATCGTTTTGCCGAGGCCGTCAAGAAATTCCGCTCCGCGCCCGGTATCGACGCCGTCCGACAGCCAGGCGATCTCGCAGTCGCCGGTCGCTTTGAGGAAACGCCCGATCGCAGGCAGGGTTTCAACCCGCCCGATCGAATAGGGTTTCGGCGCGAACTGGCGCAACGCGACGCGCGCGGTGCCGGCCGGCATGATGGTGATATCGCGTGTCGGCTCCGACAGCGGAACGAGTGCCACGCCGCGGCGGTCGCTGTCGGCATTCGAGATCAACTCGTCGGCGGCCTTGACCCTGATGTCCCAGCTTGCTGCCGCGCTCCAGCCGTCGTCGAGCAGGATCACCAGCGGCGTGCGGCCGCCGGCGACGCCGGTTTTCGGATTCCAGATCGGGCCCGCGGCGGCCAGGATGATCAGCGCAGCGGCCAGCAGGCGCAGGGCCGTCAGCCACCACGGCGTGCGGGAGGGAGTTTCTTCCTTCGGCGCGATGTCGAACAACAGCCGCGTCGGCGGGAACTCGATGCGCCGCGGCCGCGGCGGCATCACCCGCAACAGCCACCACAGCAGCGGCAGGCTGAGCAGCCCCAGCAGCAGGACCGGCTCGGCGAAGGAGAGCGGCAGGGAGGCGATCATGCGCTGCGCCCCGCCTTGACGGTTGCGATCCGCGTGCTGCCCTTGCTGACCATCATGCCGCCATGCAGGAACAGCAGCAATTCGGCAGCGGAGCGGTCGGTGGTGTGGGTCGAGAACAGCCAGTCGAGCTTGCCCGCCTCGCTGCGAATCTGGTCGCGATGCAGGGCCACCCGGTCGACGTAATCGCGGGTCCATCGTTCGGCACGGCCCGCGGTGATGATGCCGCCGCCTTCCGGCTCGACGAACTCGATACGGCCGGAATAGGGAAAGCTTTCCTCCGCCGGATCGACGACCTGGATCAGCGTGCCGTGGGCGCCGGACGCCGACAGGCCGGCCAGCATGGTCCTGATCTCCTCGATCGGGGACCAGAAATCCGACAGCACCACGACCTCGGCCAGCGCCGAGGGCACGAAGGACGGCGGCAGGCTCAACCGCGCCGCGTCGTCATGCAGCATCGCCTGCGCCATCTTGTCGATCACGTTGCGGCTCGAGGTCGGAACGAGCAGGCCCGGGATTCCGACGCGTTCGCCGCCTGCGACCAAAAGTTCGGCCAGCGCGAACGTCACGATCAAGGCGCGCTCGAGCTTGCTGTCGCGCGCGCGCGCCGAGGCAAAGGCCATCGAGGGCGAACGGTCCGGCCACAGCCACACCGTGTGCGCGGCCTCCCATTCCTGCTCGCGGACATAGAGATGATCGTCGCGCGCCGAGCGTCGCCA
>JBDTKD010000011.1:0-3361 GCA_039935515.1 Bradyrhizobium sp. | reverse complement strand
TTGCCCCGCATCGCATCGCCGCGATGATCCTGCGCTACTGGTATCTCCTGAGGTCGTCGTGGCCCCGGCTCCTGGAACTGCTGTATTGGCCGGCGCTGCAGATCATCACCTGGGGCTTCCTGCAGAGCTACATCGCGCAGAATGCCGGGTTTTTCGCTCGCGCCGGTGGCACGCTGATCGGGGCGGTGATCCTGTGGGACATCCTGTTCCGCGGGCAGCTCGGCTTCTCGATCTCGTTTCTCGAGGAGATGTGGGCGCGCAACCTCGGCAACCTGATGATGAGTCCGTTGAAGCCGATCGAGTTTCTGATCGCGCTGATGGCGATGAGCCTGATCCGGCTCGCCATCGGCGTCATTCCGATGACGCTGCTGGCGATGATTTTCTTCGGCTTCAATCTGTACGGCATCGGGCTGCCGCTGATCATCTTCTTCTGCAACCTGATTTTCACCAGCTGGTCGGTCGGCGTTTTCGTCTCGGGGCTCGTGCTGCGCAATGGGCTCGGCGCCGAGAGCATCGTCTGGACCCTGATGTTTGGCCTGATGCCGCTCGCCTGCATCTATTATCCGGTGACGGTGCTGCCGCATTGGCTGCAATATGTTGCCTGGACCTTGCCGCCGACCTATGTATTCGAGGGGATGCGGTCATTACTGATCTACCATGTGTTCCGGGCCGACCTGATGATCGACGCACTGGCAATCAATGCCGTGCTGTTTCTGGCCTCGTTTGCGGCATTTCTGGCACTGCTGCGCAGTGCCCGCCGGCATGGATCGCTGATCCAGGGCGGCGAATAGGCGACTTATCCCACGGTTTCTGCAGATATTGGGCAGCCTGGCTGGGTAGATATAGGCGCCGGCGCATTGACGCATTATTACGTATTCGGCACTATATTGCGGTGCAAAACAGGACTCGAGGATTAAATGCCGATTGGTGAATTTGGCGGGGCACCGCCGCTGGTGGCCGAAGGCAGTCCGGCACTCACGACGCCGATGTACTGGATGTACGAAATGGCACAGGCCTCGCTCAATCCGGCGCGGGCGATGACCGATGCGACCAAGATCCTGTTCCAGAACCCGCTCAATCCCTGGTCGCACACCGAGTTCGGCAAATCCATCGCCGCCGGCTGCGAGTTGTTCGAGCGCACTACCCGCCGTTACGGCAAACCCGAATGGGGCCTTCACGATACCGAAGTCAATGGCGTGCGCACCCCGATCGAAATTCGCTCGGTGTGGGAAAGGCCGTTCTGCCGTCTGCTTTATTTCGATCGCAAGCTGACCCGGCCGCTGCGGATACCGCAGCCGCGGGTGCTGATCGTGGCGCCGATGTCCGGTCACTACGCGACCCTGTTGCGCGGCACCGTCGAAGCGTTCCTGCCGAACCACGAGGTCTACATCACGGATTGGTCGGATGCCCGGATGGTGCCGGTCACGGAAGGCCGCTTCGACCTCGAAGACTATGTCGACTACATCATCGAGATGCTGCATGTACTCGGCGGCAATATGCACATCATCGCGGTATGCCAGCCTTCGGTGCCGGTGGTGGCGGCGGTCTCGCTCATGGAAGCCACGCGCGATCCCTATGTTCCGCTGTCAATGACGTTGATGGGCGGGCCGATCGATACCCGCCGCAATCCGACCGCCGTCAACAATCTCGCGGCCGAACGCGGCATTGAATGGTTCCGCAGCAATGTCATCACCAAGGTACCGTTTCCGCATCCCGGGGTGATGCGCGACGTCTATCCGGGCTTCCTGCAGCTCAACGGCTTTATCAGCATGAATTTCGACCGCCACATGGACGCCCACAAGAACCTGTTCAGCAATCTCGTGAAGGGCGATGGCGACCTGGTCGACAAGCACCGCGATTTCTACGACGAATATCTCGCCGTGATGGACCTTACCGCCGAATACTATCTGCAGACCGTCGATCTCGTCTTCGTCAAGCACGCTTTGCCGAAGGGCGAAATGACCCATCGCGGCAAGCCGGTCGACCCCTCCAGAATCACGCGTGTTGCGCTGATGACGGTGGAAGGCGAGAAGGACGATATTTCGGGTCTCGGGCAGACCGAAGCGACCCACGCACTGTGCAGCTCGATTCCCAGGGATCGCCGGGTGCACTATGTGCAGAAGGGCGTCGGGCATTACGGCGTCTTCAATGGTTCGCGCTTCAAATCGGAAATCGTGCCGCGCATTTCCGATTTCATGGTGTCGTCGGCCAGCGCCAAGCCCTCGCTGGCCGCAGCGGCGGAGTAATCAGCGATTCAACAGCATGTCAGCGCCAAACATGCTGGCACAGGTCCGATTCGATCCGCCCGATAAGCCGCTGAATTCGCCTGTAAAAGGCGGCCGGGACGCAGTCCAAAAGAGTGAGTGAAAGCTCACTTCTTCGACGATGGTCCGGAAGCCGATTTCAGCTCGAAATTATTGTTCCAACCCCTTCCTGTAGAGGGGATCCGGCCGGCCAGCCACTGTATATTGGGCAAATGATTTGTTTTTGCGCCGACCGATTTCACTGGCGGCAGATATGGCAGAATCCGGGCGAACTTCTTCTCCCCGGACTGACAGACATGGCCACTCGCGCCCTCCTTTATCGGCGGCCTCACGAACCTTCGACTCTTCTGGTCAGGCACGGTTCGCAAATCTATTCGATTCGGCTGCGCCGGCACCGGCGCGCCCGGCGCTACACCTTGCGCATTCATCCGAGCGACCGCGAGGCGATCCTGACCATGCCGCCGCGCGGCACCCTGGCCGATGCGAGGGATTTTGCGCAGCGTCACGGCGGCTGGATTGCCGCGCGCCTCGGCCGGCTGCCGAAGGCCGCGCCGTTTCAACCGGGCACCGTGGTGCCGCTGCGCGGCGCCCCGCACCGGATCGTGCATCGCGCCGGCATACGCGGCACGGCATGGACCGAGATTCGGGACAGCGGCGAGAGAATCATCTGCGTGACCGGCGGCGTCGATCACCTCGAGCGGCGGGTTCACGACTATCTCAAGCGTGAAGCGCGCAAGGATTTGCAGAAGGCGGCGCAGGCCTATGCGGCGGAACTCGGCGTCAGGGTGAGGCGGCTGTCGATCCGCGATCAGTCGAGCCGCTGGGGTTCATGCACCTCGGCAGGATCGCTGTCGTTCTCCTGGCGGCTGATCCTCGCGCCGCCTTATGTGCTGGACTATCTCGCCGCCCACGAGGTCGCCCATCTCGTCGAAATGAATCATTCGGCGCGATTCTGGCGGATCGTCGGCAGGGCCTGCGGCCACGTCGAGCGCGCCAAGACCTGGCTCGATACCCACGGCAACGACCTGCATCGCTACGGCATTCAGGATTAGAACATTTTCCGGCTGGGTCGAATCCTGACCGCGCTTCCAGGGGGC
>JBDTKD010000010.1:0-4584 GCA_039935515.1 Bradyrhizobium sp. | reverse complement strand
TCTGCATCAGGCCGATGGTGCCGCCGCGCCCGACCAGCCCGGGCCGATAGCGGCTTTCGCGCACGATCACGCGATGCACCAAGGCCTCGGGCACCCCGTTGGCCCTGGCGTGGGTGGCGACCAATTCGTCATATTCCCGGTGCTGCTGTGCCTGCGCGAGTGCAGGAAACAGCAGCGCCGCTACAGCGGCGAGGCAGGCGAGCGATAACAGGCGTTTCATGGCCAAATGGCCTCTGGAGCGCGATGGCGTCTGACCCTTAACACGCCATAATTGTTGCAATCGGCGGGCGGCGATGTGGCCAAATCCCGGCTTTCCATGCGTTTACCGCATATCCGACCGGGTCGGTTTACGTAGAATTATGGCTTGGCGTGCTTCGATCCGGTCGAAAATCCCGAGGATCTCATCCCGCGCCGATGACCCTGTCCGTTGCTGATACCGCCGAATCTGCGAGCCCGATGCGCGGGTTGTTGCCGCTATGGGTCGGCATTGGCGTCTATGCGCTGCTTGTGCTGGTCGGAAGCCGGCTGCTCAATGACCCCGATACGTTGTGGCATATCACCGTCGGGCAGTGGATTCTCGACCATCGCGCGATGCCGGAAACCGACGTCTATTCCTTCACGATGCGGGGCCAGCCCTGGATTTCGATGTACTGGGTGGCGCAGGTACTCTACGCCAAGGCCTATTCGATATTCGGCTGGAGCGGGCCGGTGGTGCTGGCTGCCGCCGCGAGTGCGTCGACTTTCGCGCTGCTGGCAAAATTACTGAGCCGGCATTTGAGCGAGACCACAACAACGGTGTTCGTGGCCGCGGCGCTGGCGCTGACCGCACCGCATCTGCTGGCGCGGCCGCATGTGCTGGCATTGCCGGTCATGGTGGCATGGGTCGGCGGATTGATCGCCGCCGCCGATCGGCGCGATGCGCCGTCCTTCTGGCTGTTACCGCTGATCGCGCTGTGGGCCAATCTGCATGGCGGCTTTGTGCTCGGCCTGATGCTGGTGGCGCCGATCGCACTCGATGCGGTCGTGAGCGCCGATGCGGCGGAGCGCAAATCGCTGACGCAGCGCTGGGCGGTATTCGGGTTGGCGGCGCTGGTTGCGGCGTGTTGCACGCCCTACGGCTGGAATTCGATGCTGGCGTCGAGAAAAATCCTGGCGCTGGGGAGCGTATTGCCGCTGGTCACGGAATGGCGGCCGGTCGATTTCGGCAGCCTGGGGACCTTCGAAATCTGCCTGTTGCTGGGTATGGGGTTTGCGCTGTTGCGCGGCATCCAACTGCCGCCGACGCGCATCCTGCTGCTGCTGGGAATGCTTCACATGGCGCTGTTCCAGAGCCGGGCTACCGAAATTCTGGCGCTGCTTGCGCCGCTTGTTCTCGCCGTCCCGCTCGCTAAACAGATCGGCGGCGCCGAGGCTTCAAATTCGAACGCACCGCCGCCGCGCGGCCTGCTGTTCGCCGGCGTTGCTATCTTGCTGATAGCGGGAACGGTTGCCTATGCCTCGGTCACCCGCTTCGAACCCAATGCCCGGCAATCGCCGGTCGCGGCGGTCGCGATACTGAAGAAGATGAATTTCACCCGTGTGTTCAACGACTACGATTTCGGCGGCTATCTGATCGCCAATGGCGTCGCTCCGTTCATCGACGGCCGCGCCGAAATCTATGGCGAGAAGTTCTTTATCGATCACAACAATGCCAGCGAATTGATAGAGCCGGATACCTTGTTCCGGCTGCTTGATGAATACAAGATCGAGGCGACCTTGATGCGCACGCAAAGTCCCGCGACCAAGCTGCTCGATCACATCGACGGATGGCAGAAAGTGTACGCCGACGACATCGCCACGATTCATGTCCGCAAGGCCGGCGCGTTGCATACCGCCGAACCGGCGGTCGATCCGAGGGTGAAGTGAATTGCAATCGTAGGGTGGGCGAGGCGAAAGCCTGCCCACCGGGCCCCGCCCGCTTGTATCGCATTAGGGGTGAACGCGGGAGCTGATTTACCAAGAATTATGCCTTGGCGTGCTTCGATACGGCGGAACCCCAGGGAATTTCGGCACGCCCATGACCATGTCCGTGACCCATAGTGCCGAGAGCACAAGTCCGATGCGCGGCCTGCTGCCGCTGTGGGTTGGCGTCGCGGTTTACGTGCTGTTTCTCCTGGCCGGAAATCGGCTGCTGATCGACCCCGATACGATGTGGCAGGTCACCGTCGGGCAGTGGATCATCGATCATCGCTCGGTGCCGGAGACTGATGTCTATTCCTTCACCATGCGCGGCCAGCCCTGGATCTCGACACAGTGGCTGGCGCAGGTGCTCTTTGCGAAAGCCTATGCCATCGCCGGCTGGAGCGGGCCGGTGGTGCTCGCGGCCAGCGCGATCGCGGCGACGTTTGCGCTGCTGGCCAGATTGTTGAGCCGCCACCTGACCGAAAGCACGACGCTGGTGTTCGTGGCCGCGGCTCTGGCGCTAACCACGCCGCACCTCCTGGCGCGCCCGCATGTGCTGGCGATGCCGGTCATGGTGATGTGGGTCGGCGGATTGATAGCGGCTGCGGATCGGCGCGCCGCACCGTCGTTCTGGTTGCTGCCGTTGATGGCGCTATGGGCCAATCTGCATGGCGGCTTTGTATTCGGCCTGGTGCTGATCGCCCCTGTCGCGTTCGATGCCGTGTTGGGTGTCGATGCGAGGGCAAGGAAATCGCTTGTGCTGCGATGGGCGGCCTTTGCAATCGCTGCGCTGGCGGCAAGCTGCTGCACGCCCTATGGCTGGAATGCGCTGCTGGCGTCGCGAAAAATCCTTGAGCTCGGCAGTGCGCTGCCGCTGATCATGGAATGGGAGCCGGCGAATTTCGGCAGCATTGGCGCACTCGAAATCTGCTTGCTGCTCGGGCTCGGCCTTGCGCTCTGGCGCGGCATCCGGCTGCCGCCGATGCGCATCGTGCTGCTGCTGGGGTTGCTGCATATGGCGCTGGCCCAAGGGCGCGCCGCCGAAATTCTGGCGCTGCTCGCGCCGCTGGTTCTGGCAAGCCCGCTGGCGAAGCAGATCGGCGGCGCCGGGAACCCTGTCGTAAATGCTGCGCCGCCGCGCGGCGTATTGTTCGCCGGCGTCGCGATGGCGCTGATGGCGGGAACGCTTGCCTACGGGGCCGCGCATCGTTTCGAGCCGCACCCGCACGGGGCGCCGGTCGCGGCCGTCGCCGAACTGAAGAAATTCAATTTTACCCGTGTGTTCAACGACTATGATTTTGGGGGGTATCTGATTTCCGAAGGCGTCGCGCCGTTTATCGATGGCCGTACCGAACTCTATGGCGAGAAATTCTTTATCGATCACAACGCCGCCAGCGGATTGATGGAGCCGGACAATCTGTTCCGGCTGCTCGACCAATACCGGATCGAGGCGACCCTGATGCGGACGCAGAGCGCTGCAACCAAGCTGCTCTACCATGTCGACGGCTGGCAGAAGGTCTATGCCGACGACATCGCCACCATTTTCGTGCGCAAACCCGGCGCGATGCATAGCGTCGAACCCGTGGTCGACCCGACGACGAAGTGACGCACGCCCCGGCAGCGTTGCGGACGCGCCCTTGCCGTTCAAAAGACAAATTGCTCGCGAAGTATCGTCCACAGAACGGTGCAACGGAAATTCCGGCAGCAAGCCTGTCCGATTTGCATTCAACGTAAATGTAAAAAAAAGGAGATGGCGCCATGGTCCGAATCGATTCCGGCTATCTGCCCCGCGAAAACCCCTGCGCCCAATGCGGCAAGCCGATCGCCACCCCGGAGTGGATTGAATCCGGCCCGAACTGCATCGCCTATCTCTGGCGCTGCTGGGCCTGCGACTACCGCTTCGAGGCGGTGGCGTATTTCGACAAGGCGGAGCCGGAAGCGCTCGCGGCCTGACCTGGACACCGGTCTGCGGCGCTATAGCGTTTTCGAGCGAAGTGGGTACCGGTTCGCGTGAAGAAAACGCGTCAAAACAAGATCTAGGCGGCCGACTGACGGCCCGGCTGGCGAACCGGGAGCTGGATCCGCACCACCAGCCCGTTCGGCTGCCGGTCGTGCAGCGACAATTCGCCGCCATGGGCCAATACGATGCTGCGCGCGATCGACAGGCCGAGGCCGAAGCCCGCGGCCTCATCCATGTTGCGGGCGTCGTCGCCGCGCACGAAGGGTTCCAGCATCATCTCCTTGCGGGCGTCGGAAATGCCCGGACCGTCATCCTCGATGTCGATGGTCATTGTGTCCGGCGACGCCATCAGGCGGATCGTCGCCCCCGCGCCGAACCGGACTGCGTTCTCGACCAGATTGGTGACGCTTCGATGCAGGTCATCGGGCCGAACCGTGGCCATCGCATGTTCCGGACCGTCATACACCACTCTGTGTCCGATATCGGCGAACTGATCGCTGACGAGCTGCAGCGTGGTGGCGATGTCGACCAGCGTCATCGATTCAAGCTTGTTGTCGTTGCGCAGGAACGAGAGCACGGATTCCAGCATCGAGCGCATCTGGTCGAGATCGCGCAACATATGGCTGCGATGAATCTCATCGGCGATGAATTCGGAGCGCAGCCGCAGCCGCGTGATCGGGGTG
>JBDTKD010000009.1:0-9289 GCA_039935515.1 Bradyrhizobium sp. | reverse complement strand
CGGGTCACGCCTTCGGCGTGCCCAAGGATAAACTCCGCGCAATCCGGGACATTGCGGCGCGGATGCGGCGGCCCCGGATTTCGCCGCGCTCCGTCCGGGCAACGAATTCTCGCCGTCATTGTTCACTCACGGGGCGCGCTCGCGTCAATGCGCTGGGCATCGGACAGGTCGATCGAACTGATGGAAATCATTTCCATTGTCGAGCTCAGCGGGGCTGCCGGCACCATGATCATGGTGGCAACGCGACGGAACGAAGCAAACGACAATCCCTCGATCATCTCCTCGTCGGTGATGACTTCGTAAGCCCCTGCCGACAGCAGGCGATCGATGCCCTTGATCCGAAACGGGTGTCTGAAGGTGACGGTTTCCCGCCGCGAACGAATGGTCATGCCCGACTGTCTCCTGTGCCGGTGATCACGCCGGCGCCTTGATCGAGCCAAGCGGCACATTCAGCGAGTAGACAAAGCCGGAAGGTTCGTAAGCCAGTCGCACATGGCCATTCAATTGCTGACCAAGCGATTCCATCATGCGGGTACCGAAGCTCCGCCGCTTTGGCGGCTCGACTGCGGGGCCACCCCTTTCGGTCCAGGTCAGGCGAAGCCGCTGCTTCTCCTCGTCCACTGTCCATGTGATTTCAACACGACCATTGGGACTCGAGAGCGCGCCAAATTTCGTGGTGTTGGTGCACAGTTCATTGAACGTCATCGCAAGCGCAATAACGGCGCCGGATGTAATCCTGATTTCCGGCCCGTTGAAATGAAAACGCCTGCCCCCCGGCTGTCGTAGGGTTCGGTCGCGCCACTCAGCGTATGGGTAAGACTGGCGCTGGCCCAGCTTACCTGCATCAGCAGATCGTGCGCTCGCGCCAATGCGGTCAGCCGGCCTTCTATCGCCTTCTGGCCGTGCTCGAGACTGGTCGCGGTTCGCAAGCTTTGCGAAGCAATTGCGCTCACGGTGGCAAGCGTGTTCTTGATGCGATGGTGCAGTTCTCCGAGGATAAGCTTCTGCAGCTTGTCGGCGGCTTCACGCTCCCTGGCGTCAATGCCGGCCTGTGCGAGCAAGGTCTGGGCGTCGACGCCGGCTTGCTCCAGCAACAGGCGAAGGCTCTCATTCTCCGCCGACAACACGGCCTCTTGTGCGGAGCGTGGCGACGGACCGATTGGGGGTGCGCCGTCAAAGGACCCCTCTGCTGCCAAGGAGACCGGGTCCATCACAATCTCCAAGGCGCCTTCGCCCACCATCGCCTGCAACTCGGCGATCATTTGCTCGACGCCCAGCGGTTTGCCGAAAAACCGGCTGTGAGCGGGCCGTTCGGCATCGGATGGGCTCACCTGGCCGGAAACCAGGATGATCTTGATGGCGGGCCAGCGGTCGTGCACCGCATGGGCCAGCTTCAGGCCGTCCATGGAGCCCGGCATTTGGATGTCCGTAAGCAGCAGCGATATGTCCGAACGTGACTCAAGAATGGAAAGCGCCTCATCGGCATTGACGGCTTCGACGGGTCGGAACCCGGCATCCTCGACAATGTCGACGGCGCGCATGCGCAGCACCATCTCGTCTTCGACGACGAGCACGTTCGGCACCTCGGTTGAATCTATCAACATGGGCAGCCTAACTCTTTCACGAGCCGATGAAAACCCAACTGCCGAGGGCAGTTGCGCAAGGGCGGTATTGGCGTGAACCATTGCTGCGCCTATCGTGGGGAAATAGCGAGCTAAATCAAAAAATCGCCGCGTACCTTTGCGATTGCGGCGGGAACTTATCGCCGGCGCGCCAGCGGCACGGCGTAGCCCGGATGGAGCGAAGCGAAATCCGGGGCGGTCTCACCCGTGTCGCGATTCCCGGATTGCGCGGAGTTTATCCTTGGGCACGCCAGAGGCGTGACCCGAGGGCTCCATCCGGGCTACAGCCCCGACGCGCCGGCCCGGCGCTGTTTGCGATGGCGCCAACCCCACACCGCAACCGCGCCCAGCGCGATCACGAACAGCAGCGCGATCGCCTCGCTCCAGAATCGCCCGCCGGGGCGGTCGATGGTGCGCGACCACAGCGAGGGCGCCTCGCCTGGCCGGGCCAGACGAAAGGCCACCATGCTGTCGCCGATCGAGGTGCCGACTTCGGAATGACCGCCGGCCGCGATCGCGACATATTGTTCGCCCTTCCAGAGATACGTCATGGGATTGGCGACGCCGGGGACCGGCAGCCTGCCCTGCCAGAGTTCTTCGCCGGATTTGGCGTCGAAGGCACGCAGATACGCGTCCATCGCGCCGGTAAAGACGAGCCCGCCCGCGGTGATCACGACGCCGTTGACCAGCACCGTGCCCCATTTGAAGGGGATCCCCAGCGGCGCCCGATCCTCGGCGGTGCCGACCGATGACTGCCAGAGGATCTTTCCGGCTTTGAGATCGACCGCGACCAGCGTGCCCCAAGGCGGCTTGTTGCACAGGACACCGAGCGGCGACATCGCGACGCGCCGCGTCATCGCGAACGGCGCGCCGCGCTGGGCGCCGAAATCGCCGCCGGACCCAGGCTTGACCCCTTCCGCATCGCTTCTCGGGATCAGCTTGACGATGTGCACGGCGCGGCTGGTGTTGGCATACAGGATCTGATTGACCGGATCGAACGCCGCGCCGCCCCAGTTCACCCCGCCCCCGGTCATCGGGAAGATCAGCGTCCCCTGCGTCGAGGGCGGTGTATAGAGCCCCTCATTGCGCGCGGCTGCGAGTTGCTTCTCACAGGACGTGCTGCGCAACAACGGAAACGGCTTGAACACGTCGGAGGCCGAGATCTGTTGCGGCATCAGCGCCGGCACGTGGGTGGGAAACGGCTGTGTCGGCGAGAGTTGTTCGCCCTCCGCGCCGCCTTGCGGCACGCCGCGCTCCTCGACCGGCCACACCGGCCGGCCGGTGTCGCGGTCGAGCACGAACACAAAGCCCTGCTTGGTCGGTTGGATCACGACATCGCGCATTCCCGCGCCGGTGTCGATGCGCGCCAGCGTCGGCTGCGCCGGCAGGTCGTAGTCCCAGACATCGTGATGCACGGTCTGGAACGACCACACCAACTCACCGGTCTCGGCGCGCAGCGCGACCACGGAATTGGCATGTTCGTCATTGCCGGGCCGTTTGCCGCCCCAGAAATCCGGGCTGGGCGACGAGGTCGGCAGAAATACCAGTCCGCGCTCTTCATCCGATGACATCGGCGCCCAGACATTGGCGGTGCCGGCGACAATGCCGTCATGGACCAGCGGGTCCCAATTCCAGCGCGGCCGCCCGGTCCGGGCATCGAAGGCGCGCACCGTCCCGAGCGGCGCATCGACGCGGACATTGTCCGAGATCGAAGAGCCGACAATGACCACGCCGCGGCTCACCACGGGTGCGGAGGTGATCTGGAATTCGCCCGGCCACACCAATGCCTTGCCGATATCGAGCGTCACCTCGCCCTTGCTGCCGAAATCGGCGCAGGGAATCCCGGTCCTGGCGTCGAGGGCGATCACCCGGGCATCGTTGGTGCCCATGAAAATGCGGGCACGGCAGGCCGCGCCTTCGGCGGCCTGGTCATCGACCCAGTAGGCGACGCCGCGACAGACATAGCGGTTGGCGGGACGCTGCGCGGTGCTGATCCCCGGATCGTATCGCCATTTCTGCGCGCCGGTGCCGGGATCGAGCGCAATGACCTCGTTGAAGGGCGAACAGAACACGAGGCTGTCCTCGACCAGCAGCGGCGTTGCCTCGAACTTGGTGCGGTTCATCACCGCCGGCGCGCGGGCATCGAGATCGCCGGTGCGGAATTGCCACGCGCGAACGAGATTGCCGACATTTTGCGGCGTGATCTGGTTGAGCGGCGAAAACCGCGTCCCGCCGCGATCTCCGCCCCATTGCTCCCAGCCGAACGCCGGTGCCACCACCAGGCACATCACCACGAGCAGGCCGGAAAGATAAAGATATCGCATGGCGGGCATCAATTCGAAAAACGACGATCGAGAGGCTATTTCGACTTCTTCGCGGGGTCGGCAGGGCGGGCGACGCCCCATGGATCATATTTTTCCTTGGGGTCAGGTATTCGCTCCAGCGCGGCCTTGTAGGCCTTGTCGTCCACTTGCGGCTTTTTCGGCTCCGTCTTGTCGCCGCCGCCATGCCGTTTGCCGCCCATCTGGGCCTGCGCGGGCATCGCAATCACCACCAGCATTGCCGCCGCAACCGCTCGGATCTTCATCGCCCTGGCCTCCCTGCCATTGCTGTTCCCCATACTTACCCTGCAACCGGATCATGGCAAACAACGGATCGGCATAGCCGGTCATCTCCGCCAACCGCTTCGGAAACGGTTGGTAACGAAAGTGTCGCGATCAGCCCCGATCTCCGGTCATCTGACACGCGACGAAGGGGCCGGACGGATGAAGCGGGCCATTGCTTATGCGGCGCTGACGGCAAGCGCGGCGCTGATGTTGACGGGCTGCGGTTTCGCCGACAGCCACGCGGCGTTGCCGGATTTCATGCGCGCGAGGGCCAGCGAGCCGCCGGCGGAGCCGCCACCCGATGTCATGCAAATGGTCCGCAGCCATCTGGATTCAGTGTTCCTTGCTGCATCCGCGCCACGCGAGGTGCGGGTCTCCCGACCCCACCGCCAGATCGACGGTTTGGGCTGGACCGCCTGTGTCACGGCCGAACTCACCTCGGCAACCGGCAAACCCCTGGGCACGCAGACCTATCGCATCACCGTCGAGGACGGGACGATCCTGGACCGGCGCCATGTCGAGGCCGACGACAAATGCGCGTCCGAAACCTACGAGCCGATCTAGCGGCCTGGCCCAAGGTCAGGGGCCTTTCCGCGGTTCGGGAGCAGATGTCCGGCTGGCCCGCATGATAAACAGCCCGTAAATGTCACCGCTCAAATTGCATCCCGGCGCCAACCGTATTTTCCAACCTTTGCGCTAGCCTTCGCCGGATGACGCGGCTGGAGAACGGCGCCGGAGGGGCGCGTTCGCTATCGCGATTTCGGGATGACGGGGACGTGGCCGAGATTACCGACACAGCGGGGATGGATCATGCGTCGGCAAGAGGTGCTGCCGCGCCGCGGGGCGATGCGCTGGCGCCGCTCGCCGCCGTCAAATTGAGCCTGTGGCGCGAACTCGCCCGCCGCGCGATCGAGCCGAACGGCTATTATCTGCCCGAATGGGAACTGGCGGTGAATGCGTTCGCGCCGGGGCGCAGCGGTGCTTCGATGCTCGCGGCCTGGCGCGATGTATCGCCCCCCCGGCTGATCGGGCTCATGCCGGTGGTCTCGCTCTGGCGCGCCTACCGGATTCCGTTGCCGGTGCTGGTCAGCGCCCATCCCTATGGCACGCTCTGCACACCGCCGCTCGATCGCGACGTCGCCGAGGATGCCGCCGCCCGACTGATGCAGCAGGCGCGGCGAGCTGGCGCCCGCGCCCTGATCCTGCGCGACATGTCGCTCGACGGCGCGGCCATGAAGGCGTTTTCGGACGCGGTGCGGCGAGACGGCCTGCGCCCGCGCGTGCTGCAATCCGGCCTGCGCGCCTGCCTCGACGCCACGCGCGACGGCGATCAACTGCTTCACGACGCCCTCGGCGCGAGGAAACTCAAGGAATTGCGCCGCCAGCGCGGCCGCCTCGCCGAGCACGGCGCCGTTGCTTTCGACGTGGCACGGACCCGGGACGAAGTCAGCGCGGCGCTCGAGATCTTTCTGAAGCTCGAGGCGAGCGGCTGGAAGGGCCAGCGCGGCTCCGCCCTAATCCAGCGCGATGGCGACGCGAGCTTCATCCGCCGCGCGACAATCGCACTTGCTGTCACCGGCCAATGCGAGATCGTGACCTTGCGCGCCGGCGACACGCCGATCGCGGCCGCGATCGTGCTGCGGCACCAGCACCGCGCCTTCTACTTCAAGCTCGGCATCGACGAGCGCTTCGCGAAATTTTCACCCGGGGTGCAGCTCACGCTCGACCTGACCCGGCATCTCTGCGCCGATCCCGCGATCACATCGGCGGATTCCACCGCCAGCCCCGATCATCCCATGATCAACCCGATCTGGCGCGGCCGGCTTGCGATCGGTGACGTGCTGATCCCGCTGCGGCCCAACGATCCGGTGGCATCGCTGATCCAGGCCGCGATGATCGTGCGCCACGCGGGCATCGAGCTGGCACGCCGCGGCGTACGCCTGATCCGCGCCCGACGGCAGAGGCGCAGCAATTGACCACGCACCATCGCGCCAGATGCGCATAGAGCTTCAGACTTGGAAGTCGTCGTCCGATATATCGGCGAGCTTCGCTAAATGTCGCAGGAGCCCGGTTTTTAACGGCTTGTTGCCGTGGATCGGAATCGAAAGCCTGACAACACTGCCACTCCTGCCGTAAATATGATGACTGCCGCTAATACGAAGTAGCGTCCAACCACGTCGCTCGATGATCCGAGCGAAGTCGCGGCCAGACAGCGATTTCATGCAGGCAGTTCCAGCATGCGTTCGGTGCCACCCGGCTCAGGCGGCGCGACCTCTATTGAGAGACAGCCCTCGATCGCTTCATGGAGGTTCTGCATAAGCTCATCCATGCTGTCGCCCTGAGTGGCGCAGCCCGGAATGGCAGGGACTTCAGCCCAGAAGCCCCCCTCCTCAGCCTCGTGCACAACAATCTTGATCTTCATCGTCGGCCTCCGCCCGGAACCTTCCCTCAGCCAAGCTGCAAATTCAAGCCCGACCGATCGGCCCCTATTCCGCCGCCTGTGCGTTCACTTCCGCCGAGACCTGGCGGATGGCGCGGGCGAGCTGGTCGGCGGGCTGGGCGCCGGACACCGCGTATTTCTGCGCGAACACGAAGGTCGGCACGCCGGAGATGCCCTTGTCGGAGGCTTCCTGTGCCTGCACCGAAATCAGCGCGACGTCTTCGTCGGTGGCAAGGCGCCGGCGCACCTCGTCGGCATCGAGACCGATGTCGGCGGCCGCCTGCACCAGCACGCCAATGTCGGTGAGATCGCCGCCGTCGCGGAAATACAATTCCATCAGCCGCTGTTTCATCTCGGCGGACTTGCCCTGCGCCTCGGCCCAGTGGATCAGGCGATGGCAATCGATGGTGTTGGGCTGGCGCTTGACGAGATCCGGCCGGTACAACAGGCCCTCTTCGCCAGCGGCAGCCACCACGCGCCCGGCGATGCCCTTGTAGGCCTCGGGCGAGCCGAACTTCGCGGTGAGATATTCATCGCGGCTGATCCCCTCGCGCGGCACCCAGGAATTGAGAAAGAACGGCCGCCAGTGCACCTCGACCGGTACATCCGGCACCAGCGCCAGCGCGTTCTCGATGCGGCGCTTGCCGATATAGCACCACGGGCACACCACATCGGAGACGATATCGATCTTAAGCGGTTTCAGGCTGCTCATCGGGGCTTCCTCGCCGGGACGCCCCAGAGATAAGCCGCAACTCGAACCCGGACAAGGGAGCTATTTGAGATCGGCGGCGATCGCCCGCATTCGCTCGGCGGTCAGATCGTCCGCCGGAAAGAACGTCTCCAGCGCCAGTTCCGACAGCGTGATATCGACCGGCGTGCCGAAAATCATCGTGGTCGAGAAGAAGCTCAGGATGTCCCCGCCGAGCCGCATCTTGAACGGGATCGCGACACTGTCGAAGGATAACGGCGCCGATCGGGCCGGGACCGGGAATGCCTTGAGGTCGTGATAGAGCCGGATCAATTCAGGATCGGCGGTCGCTTCGCACTGCCGATGCAGCCGCTCCAGCAGATGCCCGCACCATTCGGCGAGGTTGACGGTGCGCGCCGCCAGCGCCTCGGGGTGAAAGCTCAGCCGCAGCACGTTGAGGGGCTGGCCGAGCAGCCGCTCCGGCACGCCTTCAAGTAGCGGCATCACCAGGCGGTTGGCCGACACCAGATTCCAGTGCCGGTCGACCGCCAGCGCCGGATTGGGCTCGTGGGCCCGCAGCACGAGATCGATCGCCGCGCGTGCCGGTTTCAGCGCGGGATCGTCCAGCGAGCGCTGCTGAAACGCCGGAGCAAATCCCGCCGCCACCAGCAGCACGTTGCGCTCACGCAACGGCACCTCGAGCCGTTCGGCGAGTTTCAACACCATGTCGCGCGACGGCGCGGCGCGGCCGGTCTCCACAAAACTGAGATGGCGCGCGGAAATCTCGGCGTCCCCGGCGAGGTCGAGCTGGCTGAGATGGCGACGCTGCCGCCATTCGCGCAAATGCGCGCCGATATGGACGGGCTTGATACGGTCGGCCGTCGCCATGGCAGAGGGTGCGTTCATGGTGGAAGCCTACCACGCGAATTTCGCCGATTCCATTACGTGGGAGGTAATGGGTTCGCGCATCGGGATTCTGACTCGAAATGCAGCCAGTAGAATCGCGGGCTTGTTGCGAAGCTCGTCATGCCCGGGCTTGTCCCGGGCATCCACGTCTTTTGCGGTAACGAAACAAGAAAGACGTGCAAAAAACGTGGATGGCCGGGACATAGGCGAGCGAAAGCGACGCCGTCCTTCGGACGGCTATGCCCGGCCATGACGAAAAGCGAATCACCCTCACCCTGTTGGAGATTCAATTGCAGCTGCGAGGATCCACAGGGACGTACTGCCCCGACGGACAGCGATAATAGCAGCCGCCCTGCGATAGATAATATCCGGGACGTTGCGCAGCCTCGGCGCCGACGATGGCGCCAGTCGTTCCACCCACGATCGCACCGGCCACCGCACCACCCGGTCTGTGGGTGATGAGACCGCCCAGCAATCCGCCCACAATAGCGCCGCCTACCGCGCTTGCGGCCGGGTCCGGTGGGGGCGGCGGCGGCGCGTAGGCCCCGGGGGGCGGCGGCGCATAACCTGCTGCGACCGGCGGACCATCGGGACCGGCGGCATCGTCTGCCGCCTCAACATCGGAGACATAGGCTGGCGGCCCATCCATCTGTTGCGGGTAAAAATACCAGGCCCCTCCCACATCCCACCACCAGCCGTCACGTCCGTCGTGAATTTCGTGGCGCCAATGTCCACCCTGCCAGGCGATGTGGCCGTGATAGGCGTGTCCAGCGAAATTATGCGAAGGCAAGCCGCCGCGCCCGACATGCGCAACCTGCGGCCCTCGCCCGGGCACCGGCCCCGCATGCATGGGACCCGGTCCCGCGTGCATGGGACCCGGCCCCGCGTGCGTGGGCATCGGCCCCGCGTGCCCGGGTCTGGCCGCCTGGACCGCCGGCCTGACGGGCCCTGCTTTCGCGGGCGGCTTGTGCTGTTCCTCGGCATGCGCCGATATCGCAAACGCGGCTAGCGCCGATACCAGCGGAAA
>JBDTKD010000008.1:0-3079 GCA_039935515.1 Bradyrhizobium sp. | reverse complement strand
CGGCTGTGAGGTCACAGGTGACCGCCCCGGTAACCGGGCAGGAGCGCGCCCAGCACGAACCAGCTGAACGTAATCCAGATCAGGACGCGCTGCACGTCGTACCTGTGCAAGCTCAGCGCGCCGACCCTGAAGAGGATAATCATGACAACAAACCAAGCCTTCATGGCTTGATCCGCCCGAAGGATATCGAGGATCGTTTCGCCGCGCAGGTGAGCTATGAGGTGAAGGATCGTCCCGCTCCCTCTGATGGAAAGACTAGCCCATTGCGCCGACGCTACGTACGCATGCATCGCGCCGGCAGTGCGGGAGTGATGGGCCATGCCAAATGGCTCAAACGACTATGGGATCACCTAACTTGGCCGCGCCAATTCAGCGTCGCTTTTTTGCATTTCAGGGGGAGTCGACAATGAAGGTGAAGGTGACGGGACTAACCGCTGGACGCTCGTCTACGCGCCCGGGAACGCCCAGACGTTTATAGTAGCGATGCCCTCGCGCATTCTTTTGATCGGCACGTAATCCGGCGAGTTCCAGAAAGCGTGAATTGCTTCCATTGAGGGAAACTCGAACATCACCACTGGGCGCGTGTCATGTTCGCCCTCGAGCACTTCCACCTTTGCGCTTTTCGCGGTCAATCTGCCACCGAAACTGGCGATGAACGGCACGACGGCTTCTCGGTATCTCTGGAATTGAGGCTCGTCTTTGATCGTGGCCTGAACAACAAAATAGGCGACCATTGCGTTCTTCCCCCAGTGCACGCGCACTCATTAATGAGGCACACCGCGGTTTCAAGTGTAGGGTGATATTCCTCGGCCGTCCATCACGCTGGGCACCGCTAGGACTGCGGCTTGCGTCAATTGCAAACGACAGCCAGCCGTGGCACGTGCTGGTGCCGCACCCAAAATCCGGTCGACGACGGCCCTTAATGCGTCCGCGCACTACGCTCCTTGGCGTAACGTTCGCCAGCAGCCTCCACAGCTTTGGCATGCAAACCAGCGAGTTCAGGCCGCGCGGCGCGCGCGCGCTCTGCCGCATCAAGGGTCGACTGGGCCTGTCCCTGGAAGTGGGGCATGACCTGGCGGGCGATCAGTTCGAAGCTCTTGGCGGTAGCTTGCTGGTTCGCCCAATTGTGGCCGAGCAGCAGATAGCAACCGAAGCCGCCGTTCGATTGCTTGACGAGCCGGGCGATCTGCGCGGAGCACTCTTCGGGCGTTCCGACCACGCCGAGCCCAGATTTGTTGATGAAGTCGATCATTTCAGAGGCGCTGTCGCCGAGCACGGCCATTTGTGGGAAGGCCGCAACCGCCTGAAAGTAACGGAACCAATGCTCGATGCCGTACTGTACGTCGGCGATCGCCTGCTCCTTCGTTTCCGCACAGTGCATAGGGCCGACGAGGCGCCAATTCGAGCGGTCGACCGTCTTGCCGTGCACCCGCGCTTCCTCGCTCAGCACTTCCCAATGCAGTGCCAGGGCGTCGAAGCCGGCCGCTGTCGTCGCCCCGACCGAGAGGAGTCCGATACCATGCCGTCCTGCGAGCTTGGCCCCCGTGGGCGACGCCACGGCCGCCACCGCCACGTCGAAAAGCGGATTGGAATAAGGCCGAAGATGCAGCCGTGCATCTCGCAGATCCCAACGATGGTTCTTGAATGTCACCGGCTCATCTCCTGCCAGCAGCCTCATGATAACGTCAAGGCTCTGCTCGAGGAGCTCACGCGTCTCGGACTGAGGGAGCCCGATCATGATGCCGTCCGTCGGCAGCGAACCTGGTCCGGCACCGAACATCACGCGCCCGCGGGTCAGGTGATCGAGCAGCACGATGCGTTCCGCGACCCACAGTGGATTGTGATAGGAGAGGCTGACGACGCCCGTGCCAAGCTTGATGTGACGCGTGCGCTCGGCCGCAACCGCGATCATGATTTCGGGCGACGCGCTGATCTCCGTACCGGCGGAATGGTGCTCACCAAACCATGCTTCATCGTAGCCGAGGCGGTCGAGCCAAGTCACCAAATCCAGATCGTTCTGTAATGCTAACGTCGGATTGATGCCGGGCTTATGGAAGGGCGCGAGAAAGACGCCGAAACGCAGGCGGGATGTCATAGGCATGTCCTCCCTCGGATCATTGGCGGCGTCTCCCAAAAGGAAATGCCACCTTTCTTAGAGTAACCAGTCCCGCAACCACTACAGCTTACGCGAGCGCGGTTTCATAGTCTACTGGCGCGCTGCGCAGTCGTGAACAAGCCGGTGACCATCTCACCGGCGTAGTATGAACCCCTCGCTACTGCGTAGGTCAGCCTTCCGTATTCGGCGTGATGAGGTCGAACTGAAGCTAGAAGGAAGGTCCGCTGGGCAGATGGTCGTCTGCAAAGGCACCACCGAACAGGCGCCGGGCCCGATCTTTGAAGCCACGCTGATCCGCAGTCGCGATCAGGCACTGGCCAAGGAAGACAATCGGCAGGGGCTGGCGCTCGCCTTCTTGCTCGAAGCCGCCGAAGGTCCGCGGCGCACGGTAAGGATTGATTATTGGCGAAGGCTTGTGCTGGCTTCAAACAACAAGTACACCACTGCAAAGTGCGCGTACCCCTGCCTCCGTGTGCGGCACACTATCCTGTTCTTCCCCGAGGCGGTTAGCCGTCAGACAGATCGGCAGGATCCTAAAACGTAGAAAACCGCTCAAGTGGCGGATCCGTGGTGGCCAGTAGCGGGTCGAACATAGCCGCGAACCTGCTCCTTGTAGCCGCCTGTGTGTGCCGAAAACCCTATCCGATTTGATGCCGTGATGGAATCGCCTAAGCTGGCGGAATGATCGGGCTGCTCTGTTTCGTTCTGGCCGTGCTGGCCTCGCCGTTCAAGTCGAAGTTGCGGCTTGAAGCCGAGAACACGGTGCTTCGACATCAGTTGATTGTCTTGAGGCGCAGGCTACATGGTCGCGTCCGGCGAACAACGATCGCTGGTTCTTTATCCAGCTGTATCGCTGGTTTCCGTCGATCCTGCAGGTTCTCACGATCATCCGTCCCGAGACGCTGGTGCGTTGGCATCGGGCGGGCTTTCGCCGCTATTGGCGTTGGAGATCGCGCCCACTGG
>JBDTKD010000007.1:0-6313 GCA_039935515.1 Bradyrhizobium sp. | reverse complement strand
GTCTAGCGAAAGAAGTAAAGAACAAGAGTTTATGATCAGATACCCAAAATTTGCTAACTTGACACGATGGCGCCCCGGCGTAGTCTGTAACCGTTTACATATTCGATCTGGTCAAACCAGACGCAGGAACGCATCAGGGAGAAACGCATGTCCGGAAACGCATGGGCGACGCGCGTCGCGGTTACGATGATGGCGCTCGGAGCCGCCACCACGGCGGCACGGGCCGCCGATTTCGACTGGAAGAAATTCCAGGGTAAGACCATCACCTTCCTTGCCAACAACAACCCGGTGTCGCAGGCGCTTTTGACCTACAAGGCCGATTTCGAGAAGCTGACGGGCATCACGCTCAAGGTCGACGGCTACCAGGAGCAGCAGATGCGTCAGCGGTTGGTCACGGTGATGAATGCGCACAGCGATGAGGTCGACGTGTTCATGACGCTGCCGTCGCGCGAGGGCGAACAATTCGCCGCGGCAGGCTGGTACGGCGATCTCTCGTCGATGACGAAAAACGAAGCCGCAAAGGATTATGATTTTGTCGGCCTGAGCCAGGCGCTGCTCAAGGCCGGGACTTTCAGCGGCAAGCTGACAAGCATGCCGATGAACATCGAGGGACCGATTTTCTATTATCGCACCGACATCCTCAAGAAGTGCGGTGTCGAGACGCCAAAGACCATCAAGGACCTCGAAGCGGCGGCGCAAAAGATCAAGGCCTGCGACAGCACGATCACGCCATTCGTCTCGCGCGGCCTGAAGCCGGCGGTCGCCTATACTTTTAGCAACATGCTGCACAATATCGGCGGCAGCTATATGGCGAATGGCAAATCGAACCTTTGCTCGCCGAAGGGCAAGGAGGCGCTTGATACTTACAGCCGCCTGCTGCGCGACTATGGTCCGCCCGGCGTCGTCAATTACAGCTTCCAGCAGATATCAGCGCTCTATCCCAGTGGCCGCGCCGCAATGTCGTTCGAATCCTCCAACGAATTGCGTACCGTGATGGAGGGCGGCGAGCGGCTCAAGGACACGGGTCTGGCGCCGTTCCCGGCCGGCGAGGCCGTGCAGGTGCCGACCGCGATCGGCTGGGGCATGGCCGTGTCCGCTTACAGCAAGCAGCCCGATGCCGCCTGGTACTTCGTGCAATGGGCAACGAGCCCGGAGATTCAAAAGCGCATGGCTTTGCAGGGGATCGCGCCGCCGCGTCCGGCAGTCGCCAACGACCCGGAATACCGCAAGTGGATAGACGAACAGCCGGTGCGCAAGGAATGGCAGGCTGCGCTCGACGCGCTCGCCACCAAGGGATCGTCGGAGGTGGGCTATCCCATCGTCGCCAATCCTGAATCGCGCGAGTACATCGGCCAGGCCGTGCAGGACCTGATCCTCAAGCAGAAAACCGTGGATCAAGCCTGTGCGGACGCCGACAAGGCGCTCGATGCGCTCATCGCGCAGAAATAAGCCAAGCCGTTTGCCGTCGCCATCCGTGACGGCAACCGATCCTTCAACAGCCAACTTCAAGCGGGCCCTATCACAATTGTGTGCCGCCAACGCCATAACGCCGGACCGGCAGCGCGCTGAACTCGCAGCACTGTCGGCGCCTGCCGTGCTGTTCACGCTGGCGATGATCGCGTTCCCCGTTGCCTACACGGTCTGGCTTAGTTTCCACGCGTTCTCCTCGACCGGACGCCAATCGTTCGTCGGCCTCGGCAATTATGCCAAGCTGATCGCCGACAATGAGTTCTGGCACGGGCTGTGGGTTACGCTGGCGCTTTACGTGCTCTCGCTCGTCCTGCAGCTAGTTCTCGGAGTGTGGCTGGCGCTGCTGTTGTTTCACGCCAAGCGGCTACCGGGTATCGTCCGCTCGCTTTTCATCTCGCCATTCATGATGCCGCCGGTGGTCGCCGGCCTGATGTGGCTGGTGATCCTCGATCCTTCGCTGGGCGCAGCCAATTACATTTTGACGAGTTTGGGATTGCCGCCGTCGGACTGGCTGGCGTCGCCGACCTGGGTGATTCCGACAGTGGCCATGATCGACACGTGGCAATGGGCGCCTTACGTCGCGCTGATCGTGCTGGGCGGGCTGCAGTCGCTGCCGTCGAGTGTCTACGAGGCGGCGCAGATCGACGGGGCGTCCGCTTTCAAGACCTTCCGGCGCATTACCTTGCCGCTATTGCTGCCGACCATCGTCACCGCGACGATCCTGCGCAGCGTCGACCTGCTGCGGTTCTTCGACATCATCTACATCACGACGCAGGGCGGCCCGGGCAATGCCTCCACCACGCTCAATATCTACGGCTTTCGCGTCGGCTTTGAATTCTTCAACATTGGATATGCCAGCGCATTGATGCTGACGCTGACCACGATCGTGTTCGGCGCCGTACTCGCTTTCAATCGCCTGCGCGGCGCGGTCGCCTGGTGAGCCGGATGAATAATACGCCGCTCAGCGGATCCTTGATCTGCAAACTCAACACAGCGCAGCTGGTGCTGGCCGGCATTCTCATCATGTCGCCCACGGCGTGGATGGTGTTGTCCTCGTTCAAGCCTTCGTTCGAGGTCACCGCTTATCCTCCGACCCTGATGTTTTCGCCGACCATCGAGAACTACAGCCAGTTGATGCGGACGACACCGTTCTTTTCCTACACCGTCAACAGCCTCATCGTGACGCTGGGATCGGCGGGGCTGGGGCTGTTGTTCGGCATTCCCGCTGCGTTCGCCGTCTCGTGGACGCGCATATCCTGGCCGGCGGTGCTTGCGCTGGCGGCACGGATGGCGCCTGGCACACTATTCCTGCTGCCGTGGTATGTAATGTTCCGGCAGGTTGGAATGATCGGCTCCTACACCGCGCTGATCCTTAGCCATGCCGTAATCACGCTGCCGATCGTGATCTGGGTGCTGCTGCCTTCGTTCGACAATATTCCGCGCAGCGTCTTAGAGGCGGCGCAGGTCGATGGTTGCAGCATCACCCGGATCCTGTGGAAGATCGCCTTGCCGCTGGTGGGGTCCGGCATCGCGGTGGCCGCCATCCTCTCTTTCGTGTTCTCGTGGAATTATTTTCTGTTCGCGCTGGTGCTGTCGAACGGCGACAGTAAGACGTTGATCGCGGCGGCTTTCAACTTCGTCGGCGAGGGCTCAACTCAATGGGGCGCGCTGATGGCGGCGGCGACCTTGATCGCACTTCCGCCGCTCATTCTCGCCTCGATCGTTCAGCGCTGGTTGGTGTCCGGCCTGACGCTCGGCGCGGTGAAGGGCTAATTGCAGGCATCGAAATGGCATCCATCGATTTACCGAACGCTACCATGGAAGTGGCCGTATTTCACGGCAATGAGCGCATTACGATCGAACGCATCCCTGTTCCCGATGCGAGCGCAGGCGAAGTACTGGTTCGCGTTTCGCGCACCGCGCTGTGCGGTTCGGATTTCAAGCTGTGGCACAAGGGCGCTGAATTCACCGCCGGACATGAAATCTTCGGCGTCGTCGAGCAACCGGGCCACCGGATGCACGGCCGGCGCTGTGCGGTCTACATCCCCGTTCATTGCGATCATTGCGCCGCCTGTCGCTGCGGCGATACCCAGATGTGCCTCGAAGTCTCCAGTCTGATCGGCTGGAACAGGCCGGGAGGCTACGCGGAATACTTGCCGGTTCCGGAAAACTGCCTGCTGCCGGTGCCCGATGACATCGAGGACAGCCTGGCGCCGCTGTTGCTGGATACGATCGGCACATCAGCGCATGCGGTTCGTTTCGTTAGTCGTGTCGTGCCGGCACAGGAAGCTGGACCCGTGCTCGTCACCGGCGTGGGACCGGTTGGGCTCGGCGCCATCGTTGCGCTCAGGGATGCGGGCTATAGCGACATTCATGTTTCCGATCCCAACGTTTGGCGTCTCAAGATGGCGCAAGCGTTTGGCGCGAAAATCCATCCGGTCGGCGACGTTAGCAGGCGTTTTGCGTTAATCGTGGAATGCTCCGGCTCTCATGCGGCGCGCAATCTAGGTATCGAGGTCGTGTTGCCTCGCGGTGCGCTGGTGCTGGTTGGTGAAAACGCCGCGCCCTGGACGATCGAGGAGAGTATGGTTTTCCGCCGGAAGGATTTTTATATGATCCGCACCTTTTACTTCCCGATCGGCGACCTCGAACCGAACATCGCTCTGCTGCGGCGATACAAAGATGAATATCGCGTCCTGGTCGACGGTGAGTTTGGGCTGCGGGCGCTGCCGGAGAATTTTGCCCGCTTTGCGAGCGGGGGGTTGATCAAGCCGGTGTTGGCCCTGGAAAAACGCTGATGGCCAGTATTTCAATCCGCAACATCGTCAAACGATACGGAAATTTTACGGTCATTCCCGGTCTCAGCCTCGAAGTCGCGGATCAAGAATTCGTCGTCTTCGTCGGGCCGTCGGGATGCGGCAAATCGACGTTGCTGCGTATCATCGCGGGCCTCGAGCCAATCACCAGCGGCGACCTCTTCATCGGCGACAAACGCGTCAACGGCATGCCTGCCGCGCAACGCGACATCGCCATGGTGTTCCAGGATTACGCGCTGTATCCGCATATGCGCGTTTACGACAACATGGCTTTTGCACTTGAACTGCGCGGTATGCCGAAGCCGGAAATCGACGCCCGAGTGCGCCAGGCGGCGGCCATGCTGCACATCGACGCCTACCTCGATCGCAAGCCGAAAGAGCTCTCCGGCGGCCAGCGTCAGCGCGTCGCCATGGGGCGGGCCATCGTGCGCAACCCCCAGGTATTTCTGTTCGACGAGCCGCTCTCTAATCTCGACGCCAAGCTGCGAGGACAGGTGAGGGCGGAGATAAAGTCGCTGTCGCAACAGCTCAGGACCACCATGGTGTTCGTCACTCACGACCAGATCGAAGCCATGACCATGGCCGACCGGATCGTCGTCCTACAAGGCGGAGTCGTGCAGCAATATGACACCCCTGAAGACGTCTATGAACGTCCGGCCAACCAGTTCGTCGCAGGCTTCATCGGCTCGCCGACGATGAACTTCTTCCCGGTCGAATTGCGCGACGATGCCGCAACGTTTTCCCACGACGGAGCGCCTGCACCCCTCGATGCGGCTGCCTGCGCGCGACTAAGGGCGGCATCCGGAAAGGGCGTGTTCGGCGTGCGGCCTGAGCACTTCCAGGTCGTCCCCGCGGATGCGTCCGGCATCTCCGTCCAGATCAAGCTGGTCGAGCCGCTTGGCTCCGATACCCTGATCCATTTCGAGGTCGCAGGCACAAGCGCGATTGCACGCGTCAGTCCGTCACTCAAGACGAAGCTTGGTGAGCGGCTGTTTCTTAAGCCGCAGGCCGACAAGATCCATTTATTCGATGCCGCGTTGGGGCGAATATTGCCATGAGCGGGCGCGGAATGTCGAGGGGCGAAAAACAGCGAACACCGGCCGACGCTTTGTCGATGCGCGGGGGCGGGACGCGCGTGATCTGTCTCGGTCTTTCCGCGCTCGATCAGATCTGGCGGGTGCCGACATTCTTCGCAGGCGGAAGCCAGAAGATCAGGAGCCTGGAATACATCACCATGGGCGGCGGAATGGCTGCTACGGCTGCGGTTACGGTCGCACGGCTCGGCGGTATCGCGGCGTTCTGGGGGCGAGGCGGCGATGATGCTGCCGGTCACGAGATGCGCAAGGCGTTGGCGGAAGAGGGGATCGACGTTAGTCAATTCCGCCTGTTTGCGAATGGTCAATCCTCGGTGTCAGGAGTTCTTGTCGATTCCGCCGGCGAGCGCCAAATCGTGAATTTCCGGGGCCAGTTCCCGGAGCCCGCCAACTGGCTGCCGCTCGGCGAAGTTGAAGCCGCGTCCGTCGTCCTTGCCGATCCGCGCTGGCTGGTTGGCGCCGTTGCAATGTTCAAGGCCGCGCGCGCAAAAGCCGTTCCGACGGTCCTCGACGCCGACGTAGCTGACGCTGAGGTATTCGGGACGCTGCTTCCGCTGACCGATCACGCGATATTCTCCGAGCCCGCACTCTCCGGCTTCGCCGGTTCGACCGACGACGAGGCGTTGGTCAGAATCGCGAAGTTCGGCTGCGCCGTGGCGGCGGTCACGCGCGGCGCTGATGGAGTTAGCTGGCTTGCGAACAATGTCGCTCGCCGCCTGCCGGCCCACGCCATCGACGCCATTGACACCACGGGCGCCGGTGACGTCTTTCACGGCGCCTATGCGCTGGCCATCGGTGCGCGCCTGGAGGCGGCGGACGCCATGGCCTTCGCCGCCGCGGCAGCTGCAATCAAATGCTCCCGACCGGGTGGGCGCGCCGGCATCCCAACGCTTGAAGACTGTCTTGCATTTCAAAGGAACGGCTCATGAAAAC
>JBDTKD010000006.1:0-7509 GCA_039935515.1 Bradyrhizobium sp. | reverse complement strand
CGGCGGCCCGATCATTGGTATTCACTGGCGTATGCGTCCTGCGGTTCTCATCATTGGGCTTTGCTTTACGCTGCTCGGCTGCGCGTCGATCCAGAATGCGCCGGTCAACCTGCCCGGCAGCAGCGCCGGCCTCGCTGGCAAGGTTCATCTCAATTTCCAGGAACGAGCCCCGGACGATGACGACCTGATCGGCCTTTCCTTCTCCGGCGGGGGAACGCGCGCGGCGGCATTTTCGTTCGGCGTACTGAGCGAAATGGAACACACGCCGGTGCGGGGTGGCGGCGCCTCGATGCTGGATCGCATTGACTTCATCTCGGGCGTATCGGGCGGCGCGGTGACGGCGGCCTATTACGGCTTGCGCAAACGCGCCGCGCTGGCGGATTTTCGCGAACGGTTCCTGCTGCGTAACGCGGAGGAAGGGCTTCAGACCGACCTCAACCTCGCCACCATCGGCCGGGCCTTTGCCGGCGGCATCAATGATTCCACCGGCCTTCCGCGCTGGCTCGACGCCAATTTGTTCAACGGCGCCACGTTCGGCGAATTGCGCGAGGCTGGACGCCCGCGGGTGTGGATCAATGCCTCCGACATCTACAACCGCACCCCGTTCGTGTTCGGCGAGACCGCCTTTGCCGCGATGTGCAGCGATCTTTCCAAATATCCGCTGGCGAATGCCGTTGCGGCATCGGCGGCGGTGCCGGTCGCATTCGCTCCGGTGGTGATCCAGACCTTCCCGCGGCAATGCAACGATCCGCTGCCTCCCTGGATCATCAGGGCGCGCGACGACAGCCATGCGCCGCCGATGCTGCAGTCGTTTGCCAAGGCGATCAGCCGCTATCACGACGGCGAGGTTCCCTACATCAAGCTGCTCGACGGCGGTCTGGTCGACAATTTCGGCCTGTCCGGCTTCACCATCGCACGGCTTTCGGCAGATACGCCCTACGGGCCGCTGTCGCCGCAACAGGCCGTCAAGCTGCGGCGCGGACTGTTTCTTGTCGTCGACGCCAAGACCGGCGTTTCCGGCAACTGGATCAATTCGGTCGAAGGCCCGACTGGCGTCGAACTGGTCAAGGCGGCGGCGGACACCGCGATCGACGCCAGCGTCGGCACCAGCTTCACCGCTTTCGACCGCACGATGGGCGATTGGCAGAACTCCCTGATCCGATGGCGCTGTGGCCTGTCGGCGGCCGACCGCGCCAGGTTTGGCGCGCGCCCCGGCTGGAACTGCCACGACCTCAAATTCTTTGTCGGACGTCTCGGCTTCGACCAGCTCGATCCGGCGCGCTCGGCCGCGCTCGAGGCCATCCCCACTCGCTTCCGGTTGCCTGCCGAGCAGGTCGACAGCGTGATCGCCGCTGGCCGCGATGTTCTGCGCGGCAACCCCGCCTTCCGCGCCTTCGCCGGCAGCATGTGACGATTCCGGATGCAAGCCAGCCGCGGACGTTATATTCCGGCCGATCGAATCACGATCATGGCCCATCACACCACTTCTGTCACCGGTTGCATGTCGATGCCGAAGGTCTCCAGGAATTTCGACGTCATGATGTAGAAGCCGACGGAAAGCTGCAGTTCGACCAAGGCGCCCGGCGTCAGCTTCGCCGCAATGGCATTGAAGGTCGCATCGGTCGGACGGCGCAGCTTGACGATCTCGTCGGCAAATGCGAGCGCCGCGCGCTGCACTTCGTCAAAGCACGTCGCCGATTGCCAGTTTTCCAGCGCCGCATTCTGCTCGTCGGTGACGCCGACTTTCTTGCCGATGCGTTTGTGCGCGGCTACTTCATAGGGCGCCTCGCACAGAATGCCGGTGCGGGTGATGGCCAATTCGCGCAGCACCGGGTCGAGCTCGCCCTTGTTGCGGATCGCGCCGCCCAGCCGGCAGTATTGTTCGAAATAGCTCGGCGAGTGCGCCATCATCCGAAAGATGTTGGCGTTGCGGTTCTTGCCGAGGATTTCCCGGGTGCGATCGCTGGCCTTGGCGGGATCGCTGTAATCGATGCGGGCCATAATTCACCTTGGATTCCCGAAGCTTGTTGCTGGTTTTGGCGGCGACGGCATGTTCCGGACAGTACCAGAGGTCGACGCAAGAGCAACACGGCGGAGTCAAAATGCCGCCGCATTGCTATTCGAGGCTGGCACCGTCGATATTCGCCGAGTGGGGACTCGTTCGAGGCGAATACTCGTCGTGGGGTGTTCCGAGTAAAAAAGTCTGACCTTTGTTGGCGCTGTTCGCGCAACAATGAGTTGTGTCCAAGTCTGGGGAGACAAGCGTGAAGGAAGCCACCAAGAGAGCGGCCTCGGAGGCGCTCGCGCAAATGCTGGCGGTGACGGCAATGCTCATCATCGCCAGCTTTGTGTTTTACTGGCGGTGACGCGCGGCGCGGCCGCGACAAGCAATCTATATCCGTCATTCCGGGATGCGCCGCTTGGCGCAGGCCCGGAATCCATAACCACGATCGGGAGTATGGATTCCGGGCTCGCTCCGCTTCGCTTCGCGCCCCGGAATGACGAGGTAAAGTCTGATCTTCATTCTAGTCTAATACGATTTCGGCAGGCCCAGCACCTTCTCGGCGATGAAGCTGAGAATGAGCTGCGGGCTGATCGGGGCGATGCGCGGGATCAGCGATTCCCGCAAATAACGCTCGACATGAAATTCCCTGGCATAGCCGAAGCCGCCATGGGTCATCACCGCCTGCTCGCAGGCCTGAAAGCCGGCTTCCGCTGCGAGATATTTCGCGGCATTGGCCGCGGGCCCGCAGGGCATGCCCTGATCGTATTGCCACCCCGCCGAAAGCGTCATCAGCCATGCCGCTTCCAGCTCCATCCAGTTCTTCGCCAGGGGATGCTGGATCGCCTGATTCATGCCGATCGGGCGGTTGAACACGTTGCGGGTCTTGGCATACGCCGAGGCACGGGATAGCGCGACCTGGCCGAGCCCAACCGCTTCCGCCGCAATCAGGATGCGTTCCGGATTCATGCCATGCAGGATGTATTCAAAGCCGCGTCCTTCCTCGCCGAGCCGATCCTCGACCGGGATTTCAAAATTCTCGAAGAACAATTCGTTGGAATCGACGGGCTTGCGTCCCATCTTTTCGATCTCATGCACCGCCACGCGCCGGCGGTCGAAATCGGTATAGAACAGGCTGAGACCGTGGGTCGGCCGTTTCACTTCCTCGAGCGGCGTGGTGCGGGCCAGCAGCAGGATCTTTTCCGCAACCTGCGCCGCGGAGATCCAGACCTTCTGGCCGTTGACGATATATCGATCGCCGTTGCGTACCGCGCGGGTCTTCAGTTGCGTGGTGTTGAGCCCGGTATTCGGCTCGGTCACAGCGAAACAGGCCCTGTGCCTGCCTTCCACAATCGGCGGCAGCATCCGCCGGCACTGCTCGGCAGTGCCGAACACCACCACCGGATTGAGCCCGAACACGTTCATATGCACCGCGGAGGCGCCGGACATGCCCGCGCCGGATTCGGAAATCGCCCGCATCATGATCGCGGCATCGGTAATGCCGAGGCCGGAGCCGCCATATTGTTCGGGAACGCAGATGCCGAGCCAGCCGGCATCTGCCAGGGCCTTGTGAAAGTCGGCCGGGAAACCGCCCTCCTTGTCCTTCTTCAGCCAATAGGCATCGTCAAAACGCGTGCAGATTTTTGCGATCGCATCGCGGATCGATTCCTGGTTGGCAGTGAGGGCAAAATCCATCTGACCTGTCCTATGGCCCGTCCTATGGTGTGGCCGCTGCCTTGGTGACACCGTCGCGCACCAGCGCTGCAATCTCGTCAGCGGAGAAGCCGGCTTCCTGCAGTATCGCAGCGCCGTGCTCGTTCAAACGCGGCGCCAGCCGGATCGGCTCCGCCGGCGTCTCCGACCAGGTGGCAGAGACCTTCATGTCGCGAATGGCGCCTTCGGTCGGATGCTCGACGGTCGGAAAAAATCCGGTCGCCACCAGATGCGGGTCCTGCAACAGGCTCTCGAGGTCATGCATCGGCATGACAGGCACATCGGCCTTGTTCAACAGTTCGGTCCACTCCGCGGTGCTGCGGGTTTCGAAGATGGCGGCGAGTTCGCCATATACCGTGTCGATATTGACGGCGCGTCCGGCGAAGCTCGCGAATTTGGGATTGGCGCGCAGATCGTCGCGGCCGGTGGCCTTGAAGAAATTCTCCCACTGCTTGTCGTTGTAGACGATCACGCAGATATAGCCGTCCGAAGTCTTGTAGGGTCTGCGGTCGCGCGACAGATGCCGCGCATAGCCGCCCTTGTCGAGCGGCGGCTGGTAGGTGAGGCCGCCCATATGATCGCCCATGACAAAACCCGCCATGGTCTCGAACATCGGGATGTCCAGCCGCTGGCCGCGCCCGGTGCGGTCGCGATGCACCAGGCTGGCACAGATCGCGCCCACCGCGGTGAGACCGACAATGCGGTCGACCAGCGCGTTCGGCACATAGCGCGGAACGCCGTCACCGGTCTGCGCCATCAAGGCCGGCAATGCGGTGGCGCCCTGGATCAAATCGTCATAAGCGGGCTTGGCGGCGTAAGGTCCGTCCTGCCCGAAGCCGAACACGCCGGCATAGATCAGGCGCGGATTGAGCTTCGAGACCACGTCGTAGCCAAGCTGCAGCCGCGCCATCGCCTGCGGGCGCACGTTGTAGACCAGCACATCGCTTGACGCGATCAGCCGCAACACCACATCGCGCCCGGTCGGCTTCTTCAGATCGAGGCAGATGCTGCGCTTGCTGCGGTTGGTATTGAGAAATACCGGACCCATGCCGGGATGGCGGGTCGGACCGATCAGCCGGGTCACGTCGCCTTCCAGCGCCTCGACCTTGATGACGTCGGCACCGTAATCGCCGAGCATCTGGGTGGCATAGGGCCCCATCAGCACGGTCGTCATGTCGATGACCCTGACGCCCTCCAATGGTCCCATGGTTCTGTTCGCTCCCTGGGAGACGTGAGATACGTCTCCAGAATGAGGGCCGTAGCCCGGATGGAGCGGCAGCGCAATCCGGGGATCCCGACGCGGGCGAACCACCCCGGATTTCGCTCCGCTTCATCCGGGCTACGGGCTCCTCGCAATGACGGCTGTGAGCCTGCGTAGCCCGTCCGCTATTTCGCGGGCTCCAGCAGCGAGACGTAGTTCGCGACCGCCGCACCGCCCATATTGAAAATGCCCGCGAGTTTTGCGTTCTTGATCTGCATGCCCTCGGGCGCCTGTCCGACAAGCTGCATCGCGCTCAGCACATGCATGGAAACGCCGGTGGCGCCGATCGGGTGACCCTTCGCCTTCAGCCCGCCGGAGGGATTGACCGGCAGCTTGCCGTCCTTCTGGGTCCAGCCTTCCTTGATGGCCCGCGCGCCCTGTCCCCTCGGCGTCAGTCCCATCGCCTCATATTCGATCAGCTCCGCCACCGTGAAACAGTCGTGGGTTTCGACAAAGGACAAATCCGAGAGCTGCACGCCGGCTTTTTGCAGCGCCTGCTGCCAGGCTACCGAGCAGCCCTCGAATTGCAGGATGTCGCGCTTCGACATCGGAAGGAAATCCTGGGCATGGGCGGTCGCCCGGATGTTGACGGCCTTGGCCATCGACTTCGCCGTTTCGGCGTCCGCCAGCACCAGCGCCGCGGCGCCGTCCGATACCAGCGAACAGTCGGTGCGCTTGAGGGGTCCTGCCACAAACGGATTCTTCTCGCTTTCGGAACGGCAGAACTCGTAGCCAAAATCCTTGCGCATCTGCGCATAGGGATTGGCGACGCCGTTCTTGTGGTTCTTGGCGGCGATCATCGCCAGCGCGTCGGATTGATCGCCGTGTTTCTGGAAATAGGCCTGCGCGATCTTGCCGAACACCCCGGCGAAGCCGCCGGGGGTGTCGCCATCCTCCGGCAGATACGATGCCCGCAGCAGGTTGCGGCCGATCTCCGCCGCGGGCGTCCGCGTCATCTGCTCGACGCCGACCACCAGCACGATCCTGGCCGCACCCGCCGCAATGGCCCGCACGCCCTGATGCACCGCAGCCGAGCCGGTGGCGCAGGCGTTCTCGACCCGCGTCGCCGGCTTGAACCGCAAGTGTGGATCGGCCTGCAGCACCAGCGAGGCGGTAAAATCCTGCGGCGAGAAGCCGGCGTTGAAATGCCCGAGCACGATCTCATCGACATCGGCCGCCGAAATGCCGGCATCGGCCAGCGCCTCGGTCGCCACCCGGACCACCAGGCTCTCGACGGTTTCGGTATCGAATTTTCCGAATGGCGTATGCGCCCATCCGACGATGCTGGCTGTCATGGCGGGTCTCCCGTGATTGCTCGATCAAGGCTCAGTCGACGAACTTACCACCAAGTTCGTCCTCGATGTGGATTCGGATAATATCGTCGAAAGTCTTTTCGGTGGTGGTGAAGCCGAGCTTGACCGCGCGTTTGGCTTCGAAGGTGCGCGGCCAGCCGGCGACGATGCCGATGATGAAGGGATCGGGCTCACGCTTGATCCGTGCCGCCACCTTGTCGCCGGCGACCCGCTTCAGGGCGGCGATCTGCTCGCCGACGGTGGCGGAAAGCCCGGGCATGGTGAGATTGCGGCGGGCGCCGGCGGCGGCGCTGTCCATGGTCGCCGCATGGATCAGGAACCCGACCGCCGAACGTGGCGAGGCATGCCAATGCCGGACGTCCTCCGATACCGGCAGCACCGCCTCCTTGCCCGCGAGCGGCTCGCGCAGGATGTTGGAAAAGAATCCGGATGCCGCCTTGTTGGGAAGCCCGGGGCGGATGCAAATGGTCGGCAACCGGATGCCGATGCCGTCCATGAAGCCGCGGCGCGAATAGTCCGCGAGCAGGAGTTCGCCGATCGCCTTCTGAGTGCCGTAACTGAGCAGCGGGGTATGAAAGAACTCGTCGCCGATGGCGTCCGGAAACGGCGCGCCGAACACCGCGATCGACGACGTGAACACCACCCGCGGCTTGTAGCCGCCGCCGGCGAGCCGGATCGCGTCGAGCAGCATTCGGGTGCCGTCAAGGTTGATCCGATAACCCTTGTCGAAATCAAGCTCGGCCTCGCCGGAGACGATCGCCGCGAGATGGAAGATCAGGTCCGGGCGGCTCGCCACCAGCTTCTCGGCGACGCCGGGCACGGCGAAATCGCAGGTCACGGTGTCGACCGGGAATCCGGCCCTGGGCGCCTGCTCCGGCGCCACCACATCCTGCAGCGTCATTCCTGTGATCTCGCGGGAGCCGAGCCGCCCGTCGCGCAACAGCCGTTCGGTCAGCTTACGGCCGACCATGCCGGTGGCGCCCAGAACCAGTATATGCAAGACCCAACTCCTTGTTGTTTTTGAATGCTAGCGCAATTTCCACCTCAATGGCTTCATCCTTCGAGACGCATCGCTTCGCGATGCTCCTCTGGATATCAGACCCTCATGGTGAGGAGCGCGCCTTCGCGCGTCTCGAACCATGAGGCCTCGGGACTCACTCCTTCACGGCTCCGGTCATCGCCGACACGTAATGCTCGACAAAGAAGGCGTAGAGGATGAC
>JBDTKD010000005.1:0-6431 GCA_039935515.1 Bradyrhizobium sp. | reverse complement strand
GGCACAGCCCGCGGTCGGGACGAAGAGGTGGCCGCAGTCGAACAAAAAGGTGACTGCTCATCTTGACACACACCTTCCCCATGTGAGCAATCCATGGCGCGGCAGGCGGAGGCGTGGATTGCCTCGTCGCTCGCGCTCCTCGCAATGACGGCTGAGGCATCCGGGCTACGGACGCTATTCCAGATTGATATTGAATTCATAGGAATGGTCGCCGCCGACCAGGGTCAGTTTGAGCGCGGCGCCTTCGGGATTGGCGCCGGGCGGCAGGCCGTCGAGTTCGAACGCGAATCGCTTGACCCCGGGTGGCCCCTGCTCCTGCAGCTTTGGAACCGGCAGCCCCCAGTCCGGCGTCGGTCCTTCGACAAACAGGTCGACCGATGTGGCGTCTGGCGGCGCGACCACGTCGACCAGCACGGTCGATTTCCCGTCGCGCTTGACGTCGCGGATGGTCAGCGGGTTGGGGTCGCCGACATTGGCGGGCTTCGGCACGGTGTCGAGCGCCGCGAACAGGGCATTGTCCTCGGTGCTGGCCACGCTGGTGAAGGCGAGTTCGGGATCGGCTTCGACGGGAATGCAGAGCTTGTCGCAGACCGCGTAATTGATGGCGGCGCGAAGCGTCACCGGCTTGTCGGCGTTCTTTGCCACGATCCGCAACGGCAGCACGATCTGGCCGTGATAGCCCATGGAGTGGCCGCCCGCGCCGTCGTCGAACTTGAGCGGCGCCGGCCACAGAACGGTCACAGCTTCGATGTTTTCGGATTTGGAAAAATCAAACCGCGGCGGCACACCGGAATCGCCGGGCGTCCGCCAATAGGTCTTCCAGCCCGGCGCCAGCTCGAAGGCAATGCCACCGAGCAGCACCGCGCCGCTGCGCGATCCCGCCAGCAGCCGGACCGCGGAATGCCCATCGCGCTGCCATGGCGATGCATCCTCGGCTCTGGCCTCGATCGCCAGGGACGAGGCAAACAGGGTTGCGGCGAGGCCGAGCACGGCACGCAGGGGAACTGGGACCATCATGCGACGTCTTTAGCGCCAAGCGGGAGGGCAAACTATTGAATTGCTTGTGATGGATGACGAAAAGGCGCGTCCAGCTTGATTGACAGAACGGGCACCCAATATCAGGATATGCGTCAACACGAGAGTCCTTTGCGAATGGACCCTGAAGGCAAAAAACCCAAGACTGCTCGCCGCAAGAACGCCGGCAGCGGCGACAATTCGGCCGGCCGCGGCTATCTCGACGGCCGATTGCTGATCGCGATGCCGGTGATGGGCGATCCGCGCTTCGAGCGCTCGGTGATTTATCTCTGTGCGCATTCATCCGAAGGCGCGATGGGCATCATTGTCAATCGCCCGGCTGGCAGCATCGATTTTCCGGGATTGCTGGTTCAGCTCGACATCATCAAGAAGGTCGATCAGGTCAAGCTGCCGGAAAACGCCGAATCCATGAAAGTGCTGCGCGGCGGCCCGGTCGAAACCGGCCGCGGCTTTGTGCTGCATTCGAGCGACTTCTACATCGAGAAGGCGACGCTCAGGATCGACGACGGCATTTGCCTGACGGCCACGGTCGATATCCTGAAGGCGATCGCCAGTGGGGCCGGGCCCAGGCACGCCCTCCTCGCGCTGGGCTATGCAGGCTGGGGCGCGGGACAGCTGGAAAATGAAATCCAGCATAATGGCTGGCTGCATTGCGATGCCGATCCCGATCTCGTGTTCGGCGACGACGTCGACGAAAAGTACCTGCGGGCGCTGCGCAAGATCGGGATCGACCCCGGCATGCTGTCCGCCGACGCCGGGCACGCGTAGTTTCGTCCCGTCGTCATTGCGGTAGCCCGGATGGAGCGCAGCGAAATCCGGGGCGTTGCCATCCGCATCGCGATTCCCGGATTTCGCTGCGCTGCATCCGGGCTACGGGGCTGAAATCTGACGCGATCTCACTTATTCCGCGGCCTGCTGCGCAACAGTCGGGGCGGTGCCGGCCACCGTGGCGCGACGCATGTCGCGCGGCTGCGGCTGGTCATAGCGGCGCACGCGATGCATGGTCTGGCGGTTATCCCACATCACGAGATCATGCAGGGTCCATTTGTGGACATGGACGAATTCCGGCTTCGTCGCGTGCTCGGTGAGATCGCGCAGCAGGAGCCGCGCCTCCGGCACCGTCATCCCCTTGATGCCGCCGGCATGCGAGGACAGATACAGCGACTTGCGGCCGTGCATCGGATGGGTGCGCACCAGCCGTTGCAGTACCGGCTTGAACATCTGCTTTTCTTCCTCGGTATAGTCGAGGAAACCGAGCGAACCGCGCGAGTACATCAGCGAATGCTCGCAGATCATGTCCTCGATCTCGGCCCTGGTCTCGTCGTCGAGCGCATCATGGGCCGCGCGCATGTCGGCGAATTCGGTGTTGCCGCCCTTCGGATTGACCACCCGCGCCGACAGCAGCGAGAACTTCGCCGGGATCGGCCGGAACGAACTGTCGGAATGCCACAGGCAGTTGCCGAGGTTGAACAAATGCGTGCGATGATCGCGCGGCAACGGCTTGCCGTCCTTGCCGAGATTGGAGACGTCGTTCAATCCGGAAGTGAGCCGGTAATCTTCTTTTTTTGTCACGGTGCCGCCGCGGGCATTTTCGCGCTCGCCGAAATTGCGGGCGAAGGCAAGTTGCTGGTCGTCGGTGATGTCCTGGTTGCGGAACAGCAGCACGGCGTATCTATCCATGCCGGCTTCGATATCGACGGCCTCCTGCGGCGTCAGCGGCTGCCGCAGATCGACGTCGGAGACCTCGCCGAAAAAATGCGGGTGAAGCTGCCGGATCGATACGGTCATGGCGTCCCTCCTGATCGAGACGAGCGGTCCAGGCCGCTCCATTCGGACAAAAAACTACTCCCGGATGGTGTGATGTCAACGCTTCGCAGGTATGCCGCCCCGGTCGCGCCCGGACGTGGCCTATGCGTTCCGCGCCATCAATCCGCCGTCGACCGGGATAATGCGCCGGTCAGAAAGCGCCACCAAATTCCAGCCGATGCTGCGCGCCGCGAAGGGGTCCCTCATCATTGTGAGCTCGACCGCCGCCTATCACTCGACCAAGGGCAATCCCGGCTACAACGCCTCGAAAACCGGCGCCGTCGGATTGACCCGGACGCTGGGGCAGGCGTGGGCCGAGGATGGCATCCGCGTCAACGGCATCGCGCCCGGCCTGGTCGATACCAAGATGACCAAGGTAACGACCTCCAATCCGAAGCGGCTCGAAGGCGCGATCGGGCGGATACCGTTGAAGCGGCTGGGACGCCGGCCGACATGGCGGGGGCCGCGCTGTTTCTGGCCTCGCCGCTTGCGTCTTACATCGTCGGTCAAACCCTGGTGGTCGATGGCGGCCTCATTCTCTAGAAATGCCTGCGGGATTCAGAGCCTCGGAACCGGAACGGGATTCATCGGTTACCCCTGCTGAAACAGGGAGTGATCGCGATGGACAAGGATCGCATTGCCGGTTCGGCCAAGGATTTCGCCGGCAAGGTCGAAGGCACCGTCGGCGACATCGCCGGCGATGCGAAAACCCAGGCTTCCGGCCGCGCCCGCGAGGCCGCAGGCACGGCGCAGAATCTCTACGGCCAGGCCAAGGATGCCGCGCGCGATGTCAGCGATGCCGCGGTCAACTATGCCAAGGACGCCTATGAGAACAGCGGCGACAACTTGCGGGACGGCTCGCGGGCCGTGGCAAAAAAGGTGCAGGACAATCCGCTCGGGGCGCTGCTGGTCGCAGGTGGCATCGGCTTTGCGCTGGCGATGCTGATGACGCGCCCGCCGCGCCGCCCGCCGCCGTCGCGCTGGCGCTATTACAGCTGAACCATCAAGCTTTGGGCCAAGTCCCTGCGCGCAAGGATGCGATCAGCTAACGCGTGAAGAAGTTCGGGGCCCAGGCCGAGCGTCCGACGTTGCGTGGTGGTCGCGGCCCCTGGAGTTGCAACGGCTGTGGCGGACGCGGCGCGTTGCCAAATCCTCCGAAGAGTTCGCGCATTCCCGGCGGGCCGGATTGAATTTGCCGAGGCTTCTTTGGCTTGGGCGGCGCGGGTATCGCCGCGGCCGCGGCGGCCGGAGGCACAGCCGTTCCACCGGGTGCAACGGCTGCGACCGGTGTTTCGCCCTTGGCCTGTTCGCGCCCGATCTCGCGGCGTGGCCAGCTGAAATCGTCGGCGCGGCCGGCGGGCGCTGCCAACGGCTGGCCTTTGACCAGGGTTCGCGCCGCCAGCGGGTCGACCGCGGCCGGCCGCGACCCAGGGCCACCCAGCAGTTGATCGGTGCCGACCGAGGAGGCGACCAGCGGCAGGATCGGTCCTGCCAGCGGACGCGGCGCCGGCTGTCCGGGCTGGGCATTGGCATCGGGTGTGGCAGGTTCGGTTGGCAGCGTGATCGGCGCGGAGCGTGCCGCCAACAACCGCGTGATCTCGCGCTCGACATAATGCGCGAGCTTGCGGGCGCCGGCCTGGGTGAAGTAGACGCCGTCATAGGAGCGCAGCCGGCGGATCTGGCCTTCGAAATCCGGACCCTGCTGCAAATAGCGGCCGGCTTCGTCAACGAATCCATCCCAGACATCGACATAGGTGATGCCAGCCTTGCCGGCGGCATCGCGATACAACGAATCCAGGAACAGCATGTCCGATGTTCCCTTCGGACCGCGTATCGCGGGGAGGCCGACCCACACTACCGGCACGCCCTTGGATTTGAGCACGCCGATCATCTCTTCGATCTTCCTGGTGTAGAGTTCGACCCAGCGTTCCTCGCGGAATTCATAAAGGCCGTTCGGCGAGCGCGCGCTCTTTTCCGGCGCGATCGCCGGCGGTGCATCGTCGGCGGTGTCATCCGGCGACAATTCGTTGTCAACCGCCGCTTTGTCGTCGGGCTTCGCGCCAGCCTCGCCATTGAGCTTCGCGGCGTCCGCGGACTTGGCCTCCGGTTTGGCGTGGGCGTCTTTCTTGTCGTTCTTCTTGTCGGATTTCTCGACCGCCGGCTCGCGGATCGGGATCCGGTCGTTGAGCCCGAGCATGACGACGATGGCTTCGGGTTTCTCGGTGGCGAGAATGGCCTTGGCTGCCGCGGCCCAGTCGGCCGGCTCGCCCTTGGGCTGATATTTGATCAGCCCGGAATAGGTCTTGTGCTTGCGGATCACGCCGATCTCCGGCTGGTCGGCATAGGCGTCCTCGAGGCCGTAGGCGAGCCAGTCCGCCATGGCGTCACCGAGCACCAGCACATTGCGCTCCGGCACGGTCTCGCGTTTTTCCGGCGGCGGTGCCCTGGAAAAGTCTTCGCGGACCACCCGCTTCGGCGCCTGCTGCTGAAACGGGGTGAACAGGTCGCCGCCGAACCATCCGCCGCTGCTGCGCGGCTGCGGCCGTGGCGGCCCGCCGAAATTGAAAAAGAACTGCGCCGACGCCGGCCCGGCGATCCCGACCAGCAGCGCAACCGCAACGGCCAGCGTGAGTAGCGGGCCGCGTTCGGTAAACACCCGGAAAAAGGACTTCGGACTGGCCATGCGCATCGATCGGAATTCGAGTTCCGGTGAACCGCTATAATAGCGGAATCAGGCCGCAAGCGGGCAGATTCCAGAGCCATAAACCGGCCATCGCCTGCCGCCGTCAAGGGAGCGGCGTAAATGTCAGGTTCAGGGCTACCGAAGCCGAATCAGCGCCCTCTGAGCCGTTCCAGCACGTCGGAGGAGGCAAATCCATCGGCGGGAGCCCCGATCGAGGCCTGGAAGCTCCGCAGGGCCTCCCTGGTCTGTCCGCCGAACTGGCCGTCGGGGGTGCCGCGGTAGAAGCCGCGCCGGGCGAGGAGTTGCTGAAGTTCCAGCCGCTCGGCATGCGACAGTTCCCGTTCCTGCCGCGGCCATGGCTGCACGAACGGCGCCCCGCCGCCCAGGCGGTCGGCGAAGTGGCCGATCGCGAGCGCATAGGCCTCGGCCGGGTTGTATTTCATGATTACCCGGAAATTCTGCAACATCAGGAAACCGGGCCCCTCGGCACCGGCCGGCGCCAGCAGATAGGCCTTCTCGACGGGATGCGGGAATGGCTTGCCACCGGCGCGCGCGAGACCGAGATGCTCCCACTGCGCGATGGTCATCGCCTTGGCCCGATCCGCCAGCATGTAATTGAAGCCGGTGGGGACCACGACCTCATAGCCCCAGGTCTGACCGGTCTGCCAGCCGTCCTTCTTGAGGTTGTTGGCCGTGGAGGCGATCATATCGGCCGGATCGTCGACCACGTCGCGGCGGCCGTCGCCGTCGGCATCGACGGCGTAGCGCTTGAACGCGGTCGGCATGAATTGGGTGGGGCCAAATGCGCCGGCCCAGGAGCCGCGCATCTGTTCGGGGCGCAGATCGCCATGGTTCAGGATTTCCAGCGCCGTCAGGAACTCGTCCTTGAAATAGGCCTGGCGGCGGC
>JBDTKD010000004.1:0-18253 GCA_039935515.1 Bradyrhizobium sp. | reverse complement strand
CGAACGAGACGGCCTCATTCGGCGTCAACCCGGCGTCGCCAGAAGCATCCAAATCCTCGTTGCGCCGGAAGACTTGCCCATCCTAGATTGGCTCAAAATCAACCAGTCAAAATCACTGTGACGAGGTGCTAGTTTCTTGTTTTGACGCGTTTTCTTCACGCGAACCGGTACCCACTTCGCTCGAAAACGCTATAGCAGGCGATCAAAAAGGCGGCTGCTTGCGTTGTCGCTGCATCTTTGCCGCTTCTACCCACCACATCAGATCGTCGGCAAAGCGCGTAAACGTCCGTTCGAGGGCCTTGCCGCCTTCGCCCATCGGCGCACCATCGGCCGCGAGGGTCTGTCCAATGGGGCCAACGGCAATTGTGCTTGAAACCACCACCATCCCCATCTCGGAGAGCGTGCCATGCCAAGCGGTTGCGGCCCGGGCGCCGGACAAACGTCCCGCCGAATAGCTCACGATCGCAGCGGGGCGCCAGAACCATTCCTCCAGAAAATGATCCGTCAGGTTTTTCAGCCCGGGCTGAACACCCCAATTATATTCGCCGGTGACGAATACGAAACCATCCGCATCTCGAATCTTCCCGGCCAACCGATCAAGCCGCTCGGGGGCCTCTCCCGCCGGATATTCCTTGTACATTCTGTCGAGCATCGGAAGGTTGACCGCCTTGGCGTCGATTAGTTCGACGGCTTCGCCTCGCCGCCTCAACCGCTCAACCACGAATTCGGCCAGGCGGATGCCCATCCGATCGGAACGATATGAGCCATAAAAAACGAGGATTGGATTGCTCATTGAAGTCGCTCGCGGCAGGCGGTTTGGGTGGATCGGAAAGTGCCCCGACTCGCGCGACCCTCCGTTCTACCCTCAACGGCTGACATTCGTCAGGCTGCAGCGGCAAGTCCGAAAAGTGCTAAGGCGGAAGTCGCCACGTTGGCAAGACTCCGCGCGGGATAACGGCTGGCAACGTTCGCAAGACGTTTACGCTTCGACAATGCCGGCCACCTGACCAAGACGTCGCCCACACCCCGCCAGGTATCCGGCATATCCCGATGTGTACGCGGTCACCACAGATGCTTTCACGCGGCCTGCTGCTTAGCCGTAAGCAACGCCCGGGTTGCTTTGCCCAACTTCTATAATATAGCCATCAGGATCGCGAATGTAGCAGCGCGTCTCGCCGTACTTGGGCTTCGGCTCCGTGATGAACTCGGCTCCTCGGCTTCGCCAAAGTTTATAACACGCTTGAATATCTGCGACGCGGATATTCATAAAGCTGCTGACTGAATCGGGATTGGCGGGGACGCTGAGCGTTGCCGATGGTTTGTCGGGTGTCGGACCGCCCCCGGGGTTAACAAGGAGCCACGTGTTCGCGATCTGGATGTACCCCGGCGCGCCGCTGCTGTCGCCTCTGCTCAGAATGCGACCTCCGAAGACCGTTTCGTAAAATCGAAGCGAACGCTCGACGTCGGCAACGGTGAGAAAGTGTGCGACGCTAAACCCATCCTGCGGCGGCATCTGATAGGTTTTCTGCTCGACTTGTACTTGGTTCATGCACGGCTCCTCCAATTCGGATACCCGACACTACGGTCAAGGTAGGTGACAAGACCGACCTCGCGGCAGCCCGAATACGGGCCGCTTCGATACGACATAATAGCACTCAAGCCGACGGCGGGCGACGTCGGCTTTGGGTCAGAAACGGGCGTCCGCCAACCGCGCGGCGTGACCGAAACCTTGCGTGGAGACTCAGTACAGGCGTCGAAGCCCGATCAAGACGCCGTGTCTTCGAGCACTAGCGAACTCCTGGTTTTGGTAAGCTGGCTGTGATTCGATGAGTTGACTGTGAGGAGTGCGGCGCGCGCCGGAAACGCGCGCCGATCTTCTCATTGTCACGCCGAACGAAGCGATTTGAAGGTTGCGCGCACATCGGACACGAAGGGCGCAGGCTGTTCCCAGGCCGCGAAGTGCGTGCCTTTGGGATGGTTGCTGTAGTGGATGAGCTTCACATACGCCTTCTCTGCCCAGCTCTTCGGCGCTTGATAAATTTCCTCAGCAAACGCGCTCACGCCCACCGGAAGCTTGACGCCTCTCGTGTCGAAGAAGCCGCCTGCCGGCAAATTATGCTTGGTGTCCCAGTAAAGACGCGCCGAAGAGATCGCGGTATTCGTCAACCAATAGAGCGTGATGTTGTCGAGAACGTCATCGCGGCTCAGCCCTTCAGGCTTGCCATCGAAAACGCGGGCGATCATCTGGTAGCTGCGAATGTCGTGATCGAGTATCCAGCCCGCAAGACCAACCGGCGAATCGACGATTCCGTAGAGCGTCTGCGGACGAAGCGCCATCTCGTTGGCGTAGCCCAGCCCGTTCTTGTAGAAGTCATCGAGTCCATCCCATGCGAGCTTTTCCTCCGGCGAAAGGCCGGCGGGCGGCGGCCCGGCCGCGGAAAGCGCTTTAGAAACATCGGGCGGAACCGTCGCCGCAATGTTGGTGTGAATGCCGAGCAATCCCGGCGGCTGCTGCAAAGCCATCACCTCCGATATGGCATTGCCCCAATCGCCACCCTGCGCCACGTATTTTGCGTAGTCGAGGCGTTGCATGAGCGTCGCCCACGTTTTCGCAATGCTAACGGGATTCCATCCAGGCGCCGCAGGTTTGCCCGAGAAACCATAGCCCGGCAGAGACGGAACCACGAGATGGAAGGCATCGGCCGCGGTCCCGCCGTGCGCCGTCGGATTCGTCAACGGATCGATGATCTTCATCTGCTCGATGATCGAGCCGGGCCAGCCATGCGTGACGATGAGCGGCAACGCATTTTCGTGTTTTGAACGGACGTGAATGAAGTGAATGTCGAGCCCATCAATCTCGGTGATAAAATTCGGCAAGGCCATTAGTCTCGCTTCACACTTGCGCCAGTCGTACTCGGTCGCCCAGTAGCGCGCCAGCGCCTGCATCGTCGCGAGCTGTACTCCTTGCGACGCATCTGTAACCGTCTCTCGTTCAGGCCACTTCGTCGCGGTGATGCGCCTGCGCAGATCGTCGAGCGCCTCTTTCGAAGCAGTGAAGTGGAAGGGGCGGATCGCGGTGGGATCGGTTGCTGAGGACGGAAGCCCCCTGGCTGCGCCTCCAGCCGCAGAAGCAGCAAGAACGGCACCCGGCGTGTGTGACGAAAAAGTATTGTCGGACATGATCGCTCTCCCCGGTGGAAAAAATCAGCAGACTTATTTCCAACGACAAGGTTGCTTTCCAACGACAAGGTTGCCCGTCATTGCATCAATTATTTGTGAGGCAGGGGTCTAACGCTGCACTACGGAAACGTCTTCACTCTGCTTGCGTAACAACGACTTCCTGCGAGCTGCGGTCTTCAAAGCCGTAACATTGACGCTGGATAACCTCGCTTCTGGTGAGCGGAGTTGCAGCAAATGGTGATTGGGTCAACGCTGCTGACAATTCTCGCAGCACCCCGATGCGATGTCCGACTTGGGTCAAGCTCGTCGTTCTGACCCTGGACCGGTCACTTCCGGTCTACCCCAATAAGGAGACGTTCTCGCTTCCGTTGGCGTGCCTCAAGGTGCGCCCCCGATCAGGCCCGATCGATATGGTTCGCGATCGCGTCGCCTGGCTACTTCGCGAACGAGCGCGAGGGTTTCAGGTGCAGAGCGAAGGCATCGACCTTGTCGCTGGCCCGCGGGTAGATTTCGCACACGATCGGATCGTGCCCGGGAATGAAGCGGTCGGGATGGCCGGCCAGTCGCTCGACGGTTTCCCAGCCCTGCGCCATGTCGCCGACATTGTAGACGATCGGAAATGGACTGCGGCGGTGCAGGTTGCCGTAGTAATGAGCCGCATCCGAGGCCAGCACCACCGGTCCGCGCGCGGTCTCGACCCGCACCACCTGCAAGCCGTCGGAATGACCGCCGACGCGGTGCACCGTCACGCCCGGCGCGATCTCGCCATCGCCGGAATGGAAGGTAACGCGTTCGCCATAGACATGGCGCACCATTTGCGTCACGTGCTCGATCGAGAACGGGTGCCGCAGCATGCCGTTGCACATGCAACGCCCGGTGGCATAACTCATCTCGCGTTCCTGCAGATGAAACCGCGCTTGGGGAAAGCGATCGAGATTGCCGGCATGGTCGTAATGCAAATGGGTGACAATGATGTCCTTGATGCCGTCGGCCCTGACGCCGAAGCGATCAAGCGCATCGACTGGATTGAGCGTCAGCTTGCGCGCCCGCGCCTTGGCTTCTTCGGCGTTGAAACCGGTATCGACCAGAATATCGCGACCGGGTGCGCGGATCAGCCAGACGAAATAGTCGAGGTCCTGGGCGGTGGTCTCGTGCGGATCGGGCAGGAGATAGTTCAATTGCGGCGTGCGCGGCGACATGGTCGCGTAGCGGAGCGCATAGATCTCGTGGACGTTTCCCATCGGTTTTGCTCTTGTTGGTAGTGGGACGGAGCGACGGCAATACCAAGCCACCGTCACCGGCAAAGGTCAAACCTCGAAGCGCGCATGTCACCGCCGACCCATGTCCGGCGTGGCGCCAATTGTCGCGAAATCCGCGAGTCCGCAAGGAGTTGACGGGTTGCCGGCCCGGTTTGATAATGCGATTTGCGTAGAGTAATGTCGCCGAGGCGCGAGCTGGAATCGGCGCGCTGTGGGCTGGACCGCCGTCACATGAGAATTTGCCTCGCGTTGCTTGTGACCCTGATTTTTTCGGTTGCGCCGGTCAGCCGGTCGGTCGCCGCAGACGGCCACGCCGACCGGTTTGCGCTGGTCATCGGCAACGCCAAATATCCCGATGCCGACGCGCCGCTCAAGGAGCCGATCAATGATGCCCGTGACGTCGCCGACGAACTCAGGCGTGACGGCTTCAATGTCGAGGTCGGAGAAAACCTGAACATCGACGGCATGCGGCGCGCGTTCGATCGACTCTACGGGCGCATCAAGCCCGGGTCGGTCGTGCTGCTGTTCTTCAGCGGCTTCGGCGTCCAGGCCGCGCGCCAGAGCTACATGATTCCGGTGGACGCCCAGATCTGGACCGAACCCGACGTTCGCCGCGACGGCTTCAGCCTCGAAACGGCTCTGGGCGAAATCAACAACCGCGGCGCCGGTGTCAAGATCGCCCTGCTCGACGCCAGCCGCCGCAATCCGTTCGAGCGCCGGTTCCGCAGCTTTTCGGCCGGCCTTGCACCGGTGATTGCGCCGAATGGAACGCTAATGATGTATTCGACGGCACTCGGCTCGGTGATCTCCGACAATGGCGGAGACCACAGCCTGTTCGTACAGGAACTGCTCAAGGAAATTCGCGTCCCCGATTTGATGGCGGAGGAGACGCTAAACCGGACCCGCGTCGGCGTTACCCGCGCCTCGCGGAGGGAACAGATGCCGTGGATCTCATCGTCGCTGGCCGAGGACTTTTCGTTTATCCCCGGCAGCGGCGCGCGGCCGCCCGGTCCGTCGGTGGCGACGCTCCCCCCGCCGACGCCACAACCCCCGCCACTGCCCCGAGTCGATCACCCACCGCCGGCGCCGCAACCCCCGCCATTGCCGCGAGTCGACAGCCCGCCGCCAAAGCCGGCCGGACCCGCCGCGATCCCTTCGGCCGAGCAACCCGCGCAAAACGAACCCGCGCCGGTGGTCGCGCTGGCCGACGACCCGGCCATCAAAAGCCTGACCAGCAGGCTCACCAACCATCCCGACGACGCCAACGCGTTCTATCGGCGCGGACAGGTCTATGCCGGCAGGGGGGCCTACAACCTCGCGATCAACGATTTCAACGACACGCTGCGGCTAAACCCCAAGGATGTGGAAGCCTTCAACAACCGCTGCTGGACGCGCACGGTGATCGGCGAACTGCAAGCTGCCCTGAAGGATTGCAACGAGGCGCTTCGGCTGCGCCCGAACTTTGTCGATGCACTCGACAGCCGCGGCCTGCTCAATTTGAAATATGGCCAGGCCAGAAACGCCATTGCCGATTTCGACGCAGCGCTCAGGATCAATCCAAGATTGACCTCGTCGCTGTACGGGCGCGGGCTTGCGAAACAGCGCAACGGCGCGATTGCCGAGGGCGAATTGGACATCTCGAATGCCAAGGCGATGGATCCGAACATTGTCAAGGAGTTCGCCAGTTACGGCGTGAACTGACGGCAATTTGAGCCGGGACCCGCGGCTGATTTGAAAATTGATTTGAACCGTGCAAATTGCGCAGGAGGGACGGGCAATGGCGAAAATGGCTGGAACGAGAAACCTGACCGCGATGCTTTCGGTCGTGGCCATGGGTGCAGCATTTTCCGTCGCTTCAGGACTGGCTCGCGCCGGCGACGACGTCACCGAGGATCAGATCGTCCGGGCGCTTGCCCCGGCCAAGAAGCCCCTGACCAGAGGCCTGTCGGCCGGGCCTCAAGCCGATCCGGCGGCTGTTGCCGCCGAGGGCAAGTTCGTCCAGACCATTCGCAACCGGACCACCCGTTCGCTCTCGGCCGGCGAACGCGAAGAAATCGCCACCATTGCCAAAGACAAGCCGAATATCGATCTGGAAATCAACTTCGACTATGATTCCGACATCATCGGCGCGAAGTCGCTGCCCTCGGTCCAGGCCCTCGGGCGCGCGCTAACCAATCCGGATCTCAAGGGCTCGACCTTCCTCGTCGCGGGCTACACCGACGCCGCCGGCGGTGAGGCCTACAATCAGGATTTGTCCGAACGGCGCGCCGACGCGATCAAGCATTTTCTGGTCGACAAGTTCGGTATCGCCGGCACCGACCTCGTGACCGTCGGATATGGCAAGACCAAGCTCAAGGATCCCAGCCAACCCATGGCGGAAGCGAACCGCCGGGTGCAGGTTGTCAACATGACGAACAAGGCCACCGCCTCGAAGTGATATCCTGTGAAGCGGTCGTGGCTCAAGCCGGATTTTGTCGTTACAGTGCGTCCCGCCCCCTTGCGGGACGCCCGTTCGTTGCGGAGCCCGGCCTGACCCTCCCGGACAACCAAAGCCGCGTCCCCGACGCCACAGTTCTGGAATAATCCGGCGATGACGCTCTCCAAATACCTCAAGCCTGCGTTGGCGGTGGTCGGCATTGTCGTCCTTGGGGCCGGCTATTACTGGAACGAACATCGTTCCCATCCCGACGACGACGACACGCCAAGCAGCGCCCTTGTGGTTGTCACCAAGGCCACCAATGCCTGCTTCTCCGATCTGGTGCGGGTCACCGGATTTATCGTGCCGCGCCGGGAGGCCGTGGTCGGCGTCGAGCAGGAGGGGTCCAGGGTTACCGATCTTCTGGTCCATGAAGGCGACATGGTGACGGAAAACCAGGAATTGGCCCGGCTCACCCCGCCGACGGCACAGCCCGGAAGCAATGCGAGGCCGGCGCCGGTTTCGCTGCGCGCCCCGGCACCCGGGCTGGTCACCCAGGTCAACACCATCGTGGGCGCGCCCGCCTCGCCCCAAGCCGGACCGATGTTCCGAATTTCCATCAACAACGAAGTCGAACTGGATGCCGAAGTACCGGCCATCCACATGCTGAAACTCAATCCCGGAGCGACGGCGCGGATCAGCCGGGACGATGCGCCCGATATGGTCGGGCGGGTCAGGTTGATCTCGCCGCTCATCGATCGCGCCAACCAACTCGGCCATGTCAGGATATCGATGAGCTACAACCCCTCGCTCAAGGTCGGCATGTTCGCGCGCGCCAACATCGACGCCAAGCGCAGTTGCGGGGTCGCCATTCCCCGCACCGCCATTGACCATCTGACGGTTCAGGTGGTCAAAGGAACCACGGTGGAGACGCGCAACGTCCGGGTCGGGCTGGTGTCCGACACCAGCATCGAAATCCTCGAAGGCCTCGACGTCGGTGAAATCGTCGTGGCCGACGCCGGCAGCTCGCTGCACGATGGCGACCAGATCAAGACCAGATTCGCCGAGGACATCGATCGAACGCGGGTACGCTGATGGCTCTGAATATCTCGGCATGGTCGATCCGCAACCCGCTTCCGTCCGCGGTCTTTTCGATCATCCTCCTGGTGCTCGGCTGGGTCAGCTTCACCAGGCTCGCGGTGACGCGGCTGCCCAGCGCCGACATCCCGGTGATCTCGGTCGCGGTGTCGCAATTCGGCGCGGCTCCGGCCGAACTCGAATCGCAGGTCACCAAGACCATCGAAGACGGCGTCTCCGGCGTCGAGGGCGTGCGGCATATTTCATCCTCGATCACCGACGGCCTGTCGCTGACGACGATCCAGTTCGCGCTCGAGACCAACACCGACCGCGCACTGAACGACGTCAAGGACGCGGTGACCCGCGTCCGCGCCAACCTGCCGCAAAACGTCAATGAGCCGCTGATCCAGCGCGTCGACGTGATCGGCCTGCCGATCGTGACCTATGCCGCGATATCTCCCGGCAAGACGCCCGAGCAATTGTCCTACTTCGTCGACGACGTCGTCAAACGTGCGCTGCAGGGAGTGCGCGGCGTCGCCCAGGTCGAGCGTATCGGCGGTGTCGAGCGCGAAATTCTGGTCTCGCTCGATCCCGACCGGCTGCAGGCCGCCGGCCTCACCGCCGTCAATGTCAGCCAGAGCCTGCGCGGCACCAATGTCGACCTCGCCGGCGGCCGCGCCGAGATCGGCAAGAACGACCAGGCGATCCGCACGCTGGCCGGCGCCAAGACGCTCAATGAGCTCGCCGGGACCATGATCCCGCTGTTTTCCGGCGGCGAAGTGCGGCTCGACGATCTCGGCACCGTCACCGACACCATCGCCGACCGCCGCACCTTTGCCCGCTTCAACGGCGAGCCGGTGGTGGCGCTCGGCATCAAGCGCTCCAAGGGTGCGAGCGACGTGGTGGTGGCGGGCCTCGTGCAGAAGCGGATCGACGCGCTCAAGGTGGCCTATCCCGACGTCGACCTCAAGCTGATCGACAGCTCGGTCGAATTCACCCGTGGCAATTACGAGGCCGCGATCTCGACCCTGTTCGAGGGTGCCATCCTCGCCGTCATCATCGTGCTGCTGTTCCTGCGCGATATTCGCGCCACCATCATCGCCGCGATCTCGCTGCCGCTGTCGATCTTCCCGGCATTCTGGGCGATGGACCTGCTCGGATTCTCGCTGAACCTCGTCAGCTTCCTCGCCATCACGCTGTCGACCGGCATCCTGGTCGACGACGCCATTGTCGAGATCGAGAACATCGTGCGCCACATGCGGATGGGCAAGTCACCCTACCGGGCGGCGCTGGAGGCGGCCGACGAAATCGGACTTGCGGTGATCGCGATCAGCCTCACCATCATCGCGATCTTCGCGCCGGCCAGCTTCATGTCCGGCATCGCCGGCCAGTTCTTCAAGCAATTCGGCATCACGGTTTCGGTGCAGGTGTTCTTCTCGCTGCTCGCCGCGCGCTTCGTCACGCCGGTCCTGGCCGCCTATTTCCTGAAGGATCATCCGCATGACGACCCGCCGCCGGGCCGCGTGCTGCAGGGCTATACCAGGCTCGTCACCTGGTCGGTGCGGCATTATTTCATCACCGTCCTGATCGGCTTCGGGATCTTTGCCGCCTCGATCTGGAGCATCGCGCTGTTGCCGCAGGGCTTTCTGCCGGCGCAGGACACCGCGCGCTCGCTGCTGGCGATGGAACTTCCGCCCGGCTCGCAACTCGCCTACACCGAGAAGGTCACCGAGGAAATCGTGGCGCGGCTGCGCAAGCATCCGGAGGTCAGGAGCGTGTTCGTCGATGGCGGCCGGGTGCCGCCGGGGACCTTCGAAGTCCGCCGCGCGGCGCTGATCATCAACTACACCCCGAAGACCGAACGCAAGATCACCCAGCGCGAGCTCGAGCTCGAGATCGGCAGGGAACTCGAGAACGTCCCGGATATCCGGTTCTGGTTCCTCGACGAGAACGGCCTGCGCGCGATCTCGCTGGTCGTGACCGGCGCCGACAGCGGCATCGTCGCCAATGTCGCCAGTGAACTGGCGACGCAGATGAAGCGCATTCCGATCATCGCCAACGTGATTTCCGAGACCTCGCTCGACCGGCCCGAACTGCGGATCCAGCCGCGGGCCGATCTCGCCGCGCGGCTCGGCGTCTCCACCGAAAGCCTGTCGCAAACCATCCGCGTCGCCACCATCGGCGATGTCGGCGCGGCGCTCGCCAAGTTCGACGCCGGCGACCGGCTGGTGCCGATCCGGGTCCAGCTCGAGGATGCCGCGCGCGGCGACCTGCCGCTGCTCGAGGAGCTGCGGGTGCCGCTGGGCGAACACGGCGAAAAGGGCGGCGTGCCGCTCTCGGTGGTCGCCGACATCAAGCTTGACCAGGGCCCGACCAGCATCAACCGCTATGACCGGGAGCGCCAGGCCACCGTCGCCGCCGATCTCGTCGGCACCGCCGCGCTCGGCGATGCCACCAGGAAGATCTACGATCTGCCGGTGATGAAAAGCCTGCCCAAGGGCGTCAAGGTGAGCCCGTCCGGCGACGCCGAAAGCCTCAAAGAATTGTCGGAAGGTTTCGCGACCGCGATCACCGCCGGCCTGATGATGGTCTATGCGGTGCTGGTGCTGCTGTTCGGCACCTTCCTGCAGCCGATCACGATCCTGTTCTCGCTGCCGCTCTCGATCGGCGGCGCGATCGCGGCCCTGCTCGTCACCGGCAAGCAGCTCACGACGCCGGTGTGGATCGGCATCCTGATGCTGATGGGCATCGTCACCAAGAACGCCATCATGCTGGTGGAATTCGCGGTCGAATCGATTCGCGAGGGCAAGCCCCGCGACGAAGCCATCATCGACGCCGGCATGAAGCGCGCGCGCCCCATTGTCATGACCACCATCGCGATGGCCGCCGGCATGATGCCGAGCGCGCTGGCGTTCGGCGCCGGCGGCGAATTCCGCTCGCCGATGGCGCTCGCCGTGATCGGCGGGCTGTTGTTCTCCACCGTGCTGTCGCTGGTGTTCGTGCCGGCGATGTTCATGATGATGGACGATCTCGGCGCGCTGATCTGGCGCTTCGCCAAAAAGCTGATCGTCTCCACCGGCGATGCCGAGCATCTGCCGGCCGGACATGGCGATCACAGGCAGCCGCCGGCACCCCCGGCAATCGTGCAATCGCCGGCCGCGGAGTAGCCGCCGGACCCTCACTCGTTGCGCGCCACCGCCGTCAGCTTGTTCATGTTCTGCAGCAGGATGCGGCCGCGCTGCAGATCGAGGATACCCTCCTTGCGCCAGCTCTGCAGCTGGCGGTTGACGCTTTCGCGCGCCGCGCCGACGAATACGCCGAGCTGCTGCTGCGAGATGTGCACCTCGGAGCCGAAATCGGAGGCGAGCGCGCACAGCCGGCGCGCCAGCCGGACCGGAAGCGGCTGCAGCACCGATTCCTCCATCCGCTCGCTCATCCAGCGAATCCGCTGGCACAACAGCTGGATCAGTTTGACCGCGACGCGCGGTTCACGTTCGAGGTGGGCGAGAAAATCCTCGCGCCGCAGCACGAACAACTCCGACGGCTCGCCCGCCATCGCATCCGCGGTGCGGCTCTCGCCGTCGAGCACTGCGACCTCGCCGAACAGGTCGCCCGGGCCCATGAAATTCAGGGTCAGGCGGCTGCCGTCGGAAGCGCCGGTTTCGATCCGGATCTGGCCGCGGCGCACGCCGTACAGGGCATTGCCGGGATCGCCCTTCTGGAACAGCACTTCGCCCACGCGAGTTGCTGGGTGTGGCAAAGGCCGGATATCCGCTGCAGTTCGTCGGCGCCGAGGTCGGCGAACATCGGATTCATCCTCAGGATCACCGCAAATTCGGTCTGCTTGCTCATGGCATTGCCTTCCGGGATGACAAGACAGGCGTATCAAAATCCGGCTGCCGGGAAGTGTGTCACAAGTCACATATCTTTGCAGTATCTCCGGGTTATTTTGACCTCCTTTGAGCTGTTCCGCTATTCCGGGATAAGCTTCAGCCATTGGCCGCGCCCACGCCGTGCGCCGCCGCCATCGATGCCGCGTGCCGGTCTGGAATGTCGTCATGAGAGCCTTGAAGCTAATCGGTACGGCCGTCGCTGCCGTCATTGTCGCGATCGGACTGTTGCTGGCGATCGGCACTCCCTCCAACTTCCTGACCTCGACCATCCAGGCCCGGGTCGAACAGCAGACCGGCTATCGGCTGACGATTGGCGGCACCACCCGGATCGGGCTCTGGCCGTCGTTCAACGTGACCCTGAACGACGTCACGCTGCAGGACCCGAAAGAGCACGACAGCAGCGACCGCCTGACCATGACCCGGGTCCAGGCCGACATCACCCTGAAGAGCCTGTGGTCGGGGCAGCCCGAGATCACCGAACTCGCCATCGTCCGTCCGATCCTGAACCTGCCGTTGCGGCGCGAACGCAGCGCGCCACCTTTGCCGTCTTCGCAGCCTGCGGCATCCGCCGGCGACACCGACGCCCAGGCGGTCTCGATCGATCGGGTCACGGTGAGCGACGGCACCATGGTGTTTTCCAATCTGCGCGACCGCGTCGAGAACCGCATCAAGGACATCAGTGCCAATGCCGTGATCGCGGCCGACCGCACCATCGCGGTCACCGGCCATGCCCGCGCCGGCGGGCATCCGTTGACTTTAGAGATCAAGTCGGTGGCGCCCGCTCCGCCGCTGGCGCGGCAGAACATCCCGGTCGACCTCCGGCTCGTGGCGCCCGGCGTGCTGCAAAGCCCGCTGTCGGCCAAGGCCGAGCTGCGGCTCAACGGTTCGATGGTCATGATCAACGGCCTTAGCGGCGCGCTCGGCGACGGGGCCTTCAACGGCTGGGCCTCGGTCGATCTCGCGAGCAAGCCGCTGGTGAAGCTCGACCTCGATTTCCAGCGCCTGGATATCCCGATGGCGGGGGATGGCACGGCGCCGGCGACGTCGCAGCCCTGGAGCAATGCGCCGATCGACCTCACCGGACTGAACTATGTCGACGCCCGGGCCAGGCTCTCCGCGGCCGACCTGATCATCGGCAGCGCCGATTTCGCGCCGGCCGAAATCGAGGCGACGCTGGCCGGCGGCATTGTCAAGCTCGGCGTTTCCAATCTCGGCGCCTATGACGGCCACGCCAGTGGCGAACTCGTCATCGATGCCTCGGCGGCAAGCCCCGCTTACGCGCTGCACAGCGACCTTGCCGGCGTGCACGCGCTGCCGCTGCTGCGGAGCGCGGCCGGCTTCGACAAGCTCGACGGCAAGTTGCAGGCGAAGCTGACGCTGCGCGCCGCCGGCGCGAGCCCGCATGCCATCATGTCGAGCCTCGACGGCACCGTGTTCGCGGTGTTGCGGGATGGCGCGGTGCGCGGCCTCAACGTCGCCCAGATGATCCGCTCGCTCACCTCCGGCACGCTGTCGGGATGGCAGGAGGGCAAGGAACAGGCCACCGATTTGAGCCAGCTCAGCGCCTCGTTCCGGGTCGACAAGGGCCAGGCGGTGACCAACGATCTCAATCTGGTCGGTCCGCTGGTGCGGGTGACCGGCGCCGGCACCGTCGACCTGGCCGGCAAGGCGCTGGCGTTTCGGGTCGAGCCCAAGCTCGTGATCACCACCGAGGGCCAGGGCCGCGCCGCCGACCCGGTCGGGCTCGGCATTCCCGTGATGATCGACGGCCCCTGGGACCAGCCGCGGATCTATCCCGACATGGCCGGCATGCTGGACAATCCCGATGCCGCCTATGCCAAGCTCAAAGAGATGGGCAAGGGCCTGTTCGGCGCCAATGGCGCGCTCGGCGCCTTGGGCGGCGGCGGCACCGATGGCACGGGTGCCTCCGATGCGCTCGGCGGCAAGCTCGGCGAGACGCTCGGCAACCTGCTGCAACAGGGCATCGGCCGCCGCCGCGATATGTCGCCGCCGCCCGGCGCACCCCCGTCTCCCACGGCCGAGTCCGATCCCAATGCGGCTCCGCAGGAAAGCCAGCCGATGAATGACGTGCTGCGGCAATTGTTCAACCGCTGACCCCGTTACCCCCGACCCCTCCCCGAGGGGAGAAACGACGCTGGCGCGAGGAAGCCGACATCGTCGACCTCACGGCTACCTCCGTGTGACGCCGCATTCGTAGCCCGGATGCAGCGCAGCGAAATCCGGGGCCGTCCCATCCGCCTCGCGATCCCCGGATTGCGCTGCGCTCCATCCGGGCTACGACGCTTCCCGCGTCAGGGCTTGTCCTGTCGGGTGTCGATGGAACGAAGCGCGAGCGGAATTCGAAAGATCCGGTATCCCGCGATGTCGGGAAACGAACCTGCCGCTTCCGCCGATACCAAAGTGAGCACCGCGGCCGGGACCTCGCCGCCGATCAGCCGGTCGACCGGCTTCGCCTGATCCTGGCTGAATTGGACCCGGGCCGCCCCCGCGGCCACCATCGCGATCCAGACCTTGTTTTTGGATGCAGCCAGGCGGTCGTCGATCGCAACGGTTTTTCCAGCGAGATCGGCGAGCGACTTGATCTCCGGACGCGCCATGACCAGGGCCACCCGAGAGTCGGGTTCGCCGGGCGACGCGGCGACGGCCGGCGTTGCCGCGATTCGTTCGGCGACTGCCGTCGCGGCCTCGACCTGTTGTTGGATGGTGAGGGTCTTGGGGCTCGCGACGACGCCGCCTCCGGAATGTGAATCCGCGATTCCCGCGTGCGCCGAACCGGAAGCGGCGGCGGCGTTGTGTGCGGGTGGCGAGGCTGTCTTCGATGAAGCAGACGAGGACGGAAGGCGGGCCGGCGACGACCGTTTGCGCTTTGCCGCGGTCTTGGCGTGGATTTTCACGATCGCGGAACGAGTCTTGAATGAGGCCGGTACCAGTTCGAGCGGTCGAGCGGCGGCCGTCTCGGGACAGGTCACTCCGTTCACGTCCGATACCAGGTTCGCGTGCGGCGGCATGCGGCTGCTGCAGCCGGCCATGGTCACGGCCAACGCGCCGACGATAAGCGTTCTCATGCAATCCTCTGTTGGAGGCTTGAGTCCCGCTGGCAATTCTTGCCGCGTCATCCTAAATGCGCTGGTGCTCTATCTCTTGTGCAAAATTATTAAACGCACATTAAGTGTCCGGTCCTCGCGGGCGCGAAGAACGTGCATGGTTAAAATCGTCGCAACGCCGCGGGCGTCGCCGTGAGCGGGAGCGGGAGCGCGACATCCACCACCGTCATTGCGAGCCAACGGGTCGCGCGAATGCGCGTCCGATGACAGGCTCCGCGAAGCAATCCATCGTGCCGCAAGGAAGTATGGATTGCTTCGTCGCAGCGCTCCTCGCAATGACGGGAGACAGTCATGCGCGCCGCGCGATAACACTCACGCCTGCGCAACCTCGCTGCGCGGTGCGCCCGAGTCGCTGCCAGATTCCTTCGCCTTGAAAAACAGAGGGCGCAGGGAAAGCCGGGTGCCCGCTGCACCCGCAGCCTCGCGTGCGAATAGGAGAGAGCACACGAGTGTCGTCACCACACGATTCAAAGGAGGCCCGGATGCTGATAACAAAATTGCAAAACGCCTCGTTGGCGTTGGGCGAAGATCAGGGCGAGCCTCGCAGCCAGTTCATCGTCTGCCTTCCTGCTTGGCCCCTCACCCGCCCTTCTGATATCGATGGTCCATCAACGAGACGGAATCCCGATGCTCACCCTCCCCGCGCACAGGCCCCCACGACAACTTCCCCGGCTCATCGCCGCGGCCCTGCTGCTCTGCCTCACCTCACCTCACGCCCTCGCCGCCGACGATGCCACTGACGCGACCCGCAAGGGTGCCGCGGTCTCGGTGCTGAAGGCCGCGAAATCCTGTTTTGACGCCATAGTCGAAATCTCCGGCATTGTGCGGCCGCGGGAGGAGACGTTCGTGCGGCCGGAGCGGCAGGGGCTCAAGGTCGCGGACATCCTGGCCGATGCCGGCGACATCGTGACAGCGGGCCAGGTGCTGTCGCGGCTGGCGCTGCCGGAAGGCGGAGCGGTGCAGGTGCAGGCCCCGGTGGCCGGGCTGATTTCCGCCTCCACGGCGACGATCGGCGCGGTGGCCTCGGCCAAGGGCGAGCCGCTGTTCACCATCATCGCGCGCAGTGAATTCGACCTGATCGGCCTCGTCCCGACCCGCGACCTGCCCAAGCTGAAGGTGGCGCAGCCCGCCAAGATCAGGGTCATCGGCGCCACCCTGCTCGACGGCAGGGTGACGCGGGTGGCGCCGACGGTCGAGCCCAACAGCCAACTCGGCCAGGCGACCATCGCGGTGGCCTCGAGCCAGCGCCTTCTGGTCAATTCATCGGCGCGGGCGATGATCAAGACCGGCCAGAGCTGCGGCGTCGCGGTGCCGCTCACCGCCGTGCTTTATGGCAGCGCCGGCACGATCGTGCAGGTGGTGAAGCGCGACCGGATCGAGACCCGGCAGGTCGAGGTCGGGTTGATGTCGGGAGGACAGGTCGAAATCCGCGAGGGCCTCGCCGAGGGCGACGTCGTCGTCGCGCGGGCCGGCGCGCTGCTGCGCGAGGGCGACCCGGTGCGCCCGGTCACCAGCGCGGACGCGAAATAGGCTGATGTATTGCGCCCGGATCGGCCTCGTGGTTCGAGACGCGCGGCCTTGCCGCGCTCCTCACCATAAGGGTCGTAGCCCGGATGGAGCGCAGCGCAATCCGGGAATCGCAACGCGGGCGAACCGCCCCGGATTTCGCTTCGCCGCATCCGGGCTACGTCGCCATCGGGGAAGTGGAGACGGCGGCCGGTTAACCGCCGGCCTTGTCGTCCGATCCGAACTGGACGTCGTCCAGCAGCGACGACGATACCGACGGCACCTGCTCGCCTTCGGAGATGCGGGCGACGGCGCCGCGGGTCTTGTTGAAGGCGGCCTCGGCGCCGGCGCGGGAATTGAGGTTGTTGAGCAGCTCGGTCACCAGCACGCTGTACTGGCCGCTGGAATCGTCGACCACCCTGCCCGGCGTCGCCGACGACAGGATCAGCGCGTTGTCGGGCGCGTCGATCGGCGCGAGGCCGTGGGAAAAGGTGCGGAAGCGGCGCTCATAGGGATTGCGCCGCGAGGCGTCGATAACGACGAGCTTGGCGCGCGCGCCGCGCTCGGTCATGATCTCGAGCACCTTTTCGACGCTGAGTCCGTCGCGGCGGACGTCGGAAGCCTTCCAGATCGCCGCATCGACCGGGATCATGTAGCTCTCGCGGCCGACCTGGACGCCATAGCCGCCGAAAAACAGCATCACCACCGAGTTGGACCGCACCTTCGATCGCAGCCGGGCGACCGCGCGGCGCATGTCGTCCTTGTTGGCGTCTTCCACCACATCGACGTCGAAGCCGTCGCGCCGCAGCGCCGCGCTCAGCGCCCTTGCGTCGTTGATCGGCTGGCTCAGCGGCGCGCTAGCGTCGGGGTAATGTCCGTTGCCGATCACCAGCGCCACCTTCGTGGCCTGTTTGGCGGGGTCGCTGTCCTGCTCGGTGGCGATGGCCTTGGCTGTCTCCAGCGCGCGCTTGTTCAGCGCCGCATGGGCGCCGATCGCCAGCGACACCATGCCGACCAGAACGGCGGCCACCGCCACCGGTCGGCGGGAGAGGCGAAGCTTCCAGAGATTCATCGCGGTTCGTTCCTGGTCGTCGTCATGGGCGCGCGCGTGGGTCGCGCCAATGCCGCCGATGGTTTGAGGGGTCGCTGGTGGTGTGCCGTCCAATTGCGATCAATTTGCGGCACCGCAACAAACCAATCTTTAACCCTCAACGTCCGGCCCGGCAACCTCCTTTGCCGAATGCCGCCCTGCGGCCGGCGTTTATGGTTTCCTGAATGATTACAAGCATTCGGCGCGGCAGTCGGAACTTTACCATGGCGCAAGCCGACCGGGCGCCGCTGTGATCCAGGTCACATTTGTGTTTCGGTTCTATTCGTATAGGTTTTCAAAGGCTTGCGGGCCGACCTGGGGATGGGTGGCCGCCGCGGCGCGGATGGACGGGGTGTTGCGGGGCCTTTTTCGGGACGCCCGGAAAGACATCGGATGGATTTTCAACACATCGCCGGGGGGGCTTTCCGCGCCTTGACGGGCCGGAAGGACGGCCCGTCGCTGTATGAGGTGTGCGACCCCCTGCTGCTCAAATACCACGGCGGCGACCCCCATCTCGGCCAGTTCTACCGGACCGCGCTCGGCAATCCGGCGCTGCGCCCGCTGCTGCGCCGCGCCGGGCTGGCCGAATTGCGCGACGAGGCCGCCTTGCGCAGGCTGCGCGACGCCCTGGTCCGGGCCCGCGACGACGAGGCGCCGGACTGGGCCGCGATCGGCCAGCCGGTGGCGGCGCTGCTGGATACGATCGA
>JBDTKD010000003.1:0-6032 GCA_039935515.1 Bradyrhizobium sp. | reverse complement strand
GGCGGTTTGCCACATCTGCACCATGACCTTATCAGCTGCGACCATCAGGCGAAAGCAAGCCGCTTCGACGACGGCTTTGGTGCCGGATCGCGCGGCGCGCCTGCTGACCTGGTACGACCGCCATCGTCGTCGGCTGCCATGGCGTGCGTTGCCGGGAGAGACCAGCGATCCTTATCGGGTCTGGTTGTCGGAAATCATGCTGCAGCAGACCGGCGTGAAGACGGTGGCGCCCTATTTCGAGAAGTTTGTCGGGCGGTGGCCGAATGTCGACGCCCTCGGCCGTGCGTCGCTGGACGAGGTGCTGCGGATGTGGGCCGGGCTCGGCTATTATTCCCGCGCCCGCAATTTGCACGCCTGCGCGGTGGCGGTGCTGCGCGACCATGGCGGCGCATTTCCGGACGCCGAGGAAGGCCTGCGATCGCTGCCGGGCATCGGGCCCTACACCGCGGCCGCCATCGCCGCGATTGCATTCGGTCGGCGGACCATGCCGGTCGACGGCAATATCGAGCGCGTGGTGTCGCGGCTGTTTGCCGTCGAGGCGCCGCTGCCGCAGGCCAAGCCGCGGATCCGCGAGCTCGCGGCGACCCTGCTCGGCGCCGGTGATGGCGCGTCGCGCGCCGGCGACAGCGCGCAGGCGCTGATGGACCTTGGCTCCTCGATCTGCACGCCCAGGAAGCCCGCCTGCGTGCTGTGCCCGCTTTATGCAGATTGCCTCAGTCGCGCGCGCGGCCAACAGGAAACCTATCCGCGGAAACCGCCGAAGAAGACCGGCGAATTGCGCCGGGGTGCCGCGTTCGTGGTCATGCGCGGCGATGCGCTGCTGGTGCGTACCCGCCCCGAACAAGGCTTGCTCGGCGGCATGACCGAAGTGCCGGGCTCGGACTGGCTTGCGGCGCAACGCGACGACATGGCGTTGCGGCAGGCGCCGCTGCCGAAACGCGCCGTGCACTGGCATCGCAAAGCCGGAATCGTCACCCACGTCTTCACGCATTTTCCGCTCGAACTCGTGGTCTACACCGCAACCGTTGTGCCGGGCACCCGCGTCCCGGCCGGCATGCGCTGGGTGCCGATTGCGACGCTGCAGCAGGAGGCGCTGCCAACTATCATGCGCAAGGTGATCGCGCATGGGCTGGGGCAAAAGCTATACCCGGCTTGAAGCGGCCCGCGTCACGATCGGCGCCCTGGCGTTGAGCCCCTCGACCTGGAAGCCGGCGACACGCTTGTAATGGGCGGCGATGTCCTCCAGCTCCTTGATCGACAGCACGTCGGTGACGATGTTGTAGCCATCGGGCGCGCGTTCCTCCACGAGTTGCATCACCTGCTCCGGCCCGTTGCGCCGGTTCAGCATGACCAGATCCGAGGTGGCGGGACGACGTTCGGCCTCGTAGGCAGTGAGCGCGGCATGGGTGGCGCCGTGCGCCAGGATCTCCCGGGTAAGCACGCGCGCGTCGAGGATCGCCTGCGAGGCCCCGTTGGAGCCGATCGGATACATCGGATGCGCGGCGTCGCCCATCAGGGTGATGCGGCCGAACGTCCATCGTGGAAGCGGATCGCGGTCGACCAGCGGATATTCGTAGGCGCGCGGACAGTTGCGGATCAGGCCGGGCACGTCGAGCCAGTCGAACGTCCAGTCGTCGAACCAGGGCAGAAACTCCTCCAGCCTGGCGGCGCGGTTGTAATCCTCCCGTCGCCACTGGTAGGTCGGCGGCATGTGTCGCTCGGCGACCCAGTTGATCGAGACTTTGCCGGAACGGTCGGCTTCCTTCGAAATCGAGTAACAGACGAACTTCAGGATCTCGTGGCCGGCCATGATCATGGTGCGGCCGGAAAGGAAAGCATCGCTGCGGGTGATGCCGCGCCAGAGAATGCGTCCGTTCCAGATCGGCGGACCCTCCTGCGGATACAGCTTTTCGCGGACCGCGGAGTGAATGCCGTCGGCGGCGATCAGGAGCCCGCCGTCATGGCTGCCGGCGGACCTGCCCGTCGCCTTGTCAATGAAATTGGCGCACACGCCGCTCGAGGTCTCCGACCAGTCCGTCAGATGATGGCTGGTGAGAATGTTTTCGGCGCCCAGCCTTTCGGTCGCGGCGTCGAGCAGAATCTGCTGCAGCGTGCCGCGATGGATCGAGAATTGCGGCCATTTGTAACCGGCCTCGAGGCCGCGCGGCTCGCTCCAGATCGGCTTGCCGCGCTTGGAGAAATAGGCGAGCTCCGTGGTGCGCGCGCCGGCCGCGTCAAGTCGGTCGAGCAGGCCGAGTTCGGTGAGTTCGCGCACTGCATGCGGCAGCACATTGATGCCGACGCCGAGCGGCTTCAATTCGGAGACGCTCTCGAACACTTTGGCGGCGACGCCGATCTGATGCAGGCTGAGCGCCAGCGTCAATCCGCCGATGCCGCCACCGGCGATGAGAACGGTCATGATCCCTCCCTCATTCCTCGGGCGGTCATGGCATGAGAGGTGGAACGGGGCAACTCCCGAAAGCCGCCTTGTGCGTCAGGTCAGCGCGAACCCGGAAAAATCCCACGCCACCGATCTTTTCGGATTCCGGGGCTGCGCCGAGGGCGCATCCCGGAACGGCGTTCGCTTCAAGGCGGTCAGGCCGCCTTGGTCTTGAGATGGCCGAACATGATGTGGCGCGCCTCGTCGTCCATTTCGGCCTTGAACACGAATTTGTCCTTGAGCGCGACCGCGCGTTTCGCGGCCGGCCGCGCCGACACTTCATCGACCAACCGTTTGACGTTGGAATATTTCGCGTAGACCTCGTCGCCGAGCACGAACGGCGCCAGGCGTGCCCAGCCCCAGAACGCCATGTCCACGATGGTGTAGGTATCGCCGATCATGTAACGGCTCTTGGCGAGGTGATCGTCCAGGATCTTGTAGTGGCGATGGGCCTCGAACTGGTAGCGATTATGCGCGTATTCCAGTTCCTTCGGCGCGTGGTGCTTGAAATGCACCGCCTGCCCCGAATACGGGCCGAGGCCGGTGGCGACGAACATCAGCCATGACAGCAGCTGCGCGCGGTTGGCCGGCGTGTCGGGGGGAAGGAATTTGCCGGTCTTCTGGCCGAGATAGAGCAGGATGGCGTTGCTGTCGAACACGAACACGCCGTCATCGTCGATCGCGGGCACCTTGCCGTTCGGATTGACCTTGAGGAATTCCGGCTTGAACTGATCGCCCTTGCGGGTATCGACCGGCACGAGTTCGTAAGGCAGGCCGGACTCTTCCAGGAAAAGCGCGACCTTGGCGGGGTTCGGCGCGCCGTTGAAGTAAAATTTGAGCATTGAAAATCTCCCTTTGCGTCTTGTCGTAAAATCGGGATGCGGCGACCATACCGCGGACAGCCAGTCCTTGCGCAAATTTTACAAAAAGCGCAACCGACCAGTTTGTGAGTGGGGCGCCGCAGGCCCATTGCGCCGATCAGCCGAAGTAGAAAAAGCCGAACAATCCGACCAATATCAATCCGGCACCCGTCGCTTGCATGACGGTCGCAAAACGATTTGCCGAGTGCAAATTCGATGCATGAAAGGCCCGTTCCGATCGGCGCGCGTAGCCGTGGACGATGACCTGCCGATTGAAATCACTATTCGCGTGCAACCCGTCGGACAAGCCGACGCAAACGATGAGAATGCCGAGGACCCCGAGACCGGCGAACCCCAGGAAAGCCAATGGCAACATCCAAAACAGACCGAGAAAAAAGATCGGCAATAGCGGCAGTAGCAGCAATATCTCAGACTGTTTTCGCATCTTACGATCAATCGGAACAGCAAGTGATAGCCGGCAGCCGATTTTAGCCCCTGTCTTCGCAAGGAATCAAGATGAAAGGGTTGAGTTGTATCGGCCGATAGATGTCAGCCCACCGCCATTCCCGAGCGGATTTCGGCGCGCAGCTCGTCGATCAGCCGCAGGCCCTTGTTGGTCTCGACGTGCCAGAAGGTCCAGCCGTTGCAGGCGCCGGCGCCTTGCGCCACCGCGCCGATGCGGTGGATCGAGCCGACCTTGTCGCCGAGCATGATGGCGCCGTCGGCGCGGACCAGGGCGCCGTGGCGCTTCCTGGAATCGACCAGCCGGGTGCCGGGCGAAATCATGCCGCGCTCGATCAGTTCGGAGAACGCCACCCGCGGCGCGTCGCGCGCGGTCATGAACGGGGCGAGCGTCGCCTCCGGCAGCGGCTCGATCGCGGCGATGCGGGCTTCGGCGGCGGCCGCGTAGGTCGGGTCGCGCTCGAAGCCGATGTAGCGGCGGCCGAGCCGCTTGGCGACGGCGCCGGTGGTGCCGGTGCCGTTGAACGGATCGATCACGAGATCGCCCGGCTTCGACGATGACAGCAGCACACGCGCCAGCAGGCCTTCGGGCTTCTGGGTTGGATGGACCTTCTTGCCGTCCTTGCCCTTGAGGCGTTCGTCGCCGGTGCACAGCGGGATCAGCCAGTCGGAGCGCGCCTGAACGTCCTCATTGGCGGCCTTGAGGGCTTCGTAATTGAAGGTATAGCCCTTGGCCTTCTCGTCGCGCGCCGCCCAAATCATGGTCTCATGGGCGTTGGTGAAGCGACGGCCGCGAAAGTTTGGCATCGGATTGGTCTTGCGCCAGACGATATCGTTGAGAACCCAGAAGCCGAGGTCCTGCATGATGGCGCCGACGCGGAAAATGTTGTGATAGGAGCCGATCACCCACAGCGTCGCCGACGGCTTCATGACGCGGCGGCAGGCCAAAAGCCACGCGCGGGTGAAATCATCGTAGGCGGCGAAGGATGAAAACTTGTCCCAGTCGTTGTTGACGGCGTCGACATGGGATTCGTCGGGGCGCTTGAGGTCGCCCCTGAGCTGCAGATTGTATGGCGGGTCGGCGAACACCAGGTCGACCGAACCGGCCGGGAGTTTCGACATCTCGGCGACGCAATCGCCGACGATGATTCGAATACTGGAATGGGACTCAAATTTAGTGCGGGGCGCCTTTGCAGACGCCCCGCGACGCGACACAACCATGACTCAAATACTCTGACTCAGGCGACGCTGTCGGCGACGCGGGACTAAACAACCGACTGGCGATACATTGGCGAACCAAAGTAAAAATCGACTTAACCGGGCAATTCTTTCACGCTAGGCAATTTTTGCCGGGCGGGTTATTGATTAATGGAACGGAAATTTTACGTTTGACGCGGCGTCGGGTTAGGCGAACCCGCGGCAGCGCGTCGAAATGAGGGAAATGCACCATGCGTTACGATGATTTCCGTCGCAGCGACGATATCGACGACCGTCGCGACGACAGTGGCGGCGGCGGCGGTGGCGGCTTCGGTCTTCCGATGGGCGGTGGCGGCGGGCTCGGCATCGGCACCATCATCGTGCTTGGCCTGATCAGCTACGCGTTCGGCATCGATCCGCGCATTTTGATCGGTGGCGCACAGGTGATCAACGGCGGTGGCCAGGCGCCGACCCATCAGACCGACCGCAGGCCTTCGTCCGGCAAGACCGGCGCGCCGACCGACGAAATGGGCAACATGATCTCCGGCATCCTCGGCGAGATCGACGATCGCTGGAGCGAAATCTTCAAGGCCGCCGGACAGTCCTATACCGGCCCGCGCATCGTGCTGTTCCGCAATGTCACCAACGGCGGGCGCTGCGGCATGGCGCAGTCGGCGATGGGGCCGTTCTACTGCCCACCGGACAAGCAGATCTTTCTGGATACCGGATTTTTCCGCGAGGTCGAGACCCGCTTTCACGGCTGTTCGGGCAATGCCTGCAAGTTCACCGCGGCCTATATCATCGCCCATGAAGCCGGCCATCACATCCAGAACCTGCTTGGCATCCTGCCCAAGGTGACGCGGCTGCAGCAACAGGCCGGCAGCAAGGCCGAGGCCAACGCGCTGCAGGTCAAGGTCGAGTTGCAGGCGGATTGCCTGTCGGGAGTCTGGGTCAACCGCGAGGAAAAGAAGCGTGAGCGAATGATTGTGCGGCTAGTACCTCGTCACAGTGATTATGACTCTTTGGGCGTGACGGGATAGGCGCGGCCCATTTTGGCGCGGGCCTTGTCGGTT
>JBDTKD010000002.1:0-17036 GCA_039935515.1 Bradyrhizobium sp. | reverse complement strand
TCCTCAACCTGGAAAACGGCGCATTGACCTATGTCGCGGATGCCCAGTCGGCCGCGGCGGAGGCGAGCTTCACGCTGGCGCGCGTCACGCTCGACGAGGTGATCGCCAGGCAGACGACATTTCCGGAAGCGGTCGGCAGCGGCAAGATCAAGTTCACCGGCAATCCGACGCGGCTCGGCGAGTTGATGGCGCTAATGGACGAATTCCCGCGCATGTTCGAGATCGTCGAGCCGAAGCGGACGGCGGTGAGCTGACCACGACGTCAATGTCGGCCCCGTAGCCCGGATGCAGCGCAGCGAAATCCGGGGCCATCCCATCCGCATCGCGATTCCCGGATTGCGCTGCGCTTCATCCGGGCTACGGCGCTGTTTGACAGATTGAATCGGCGCGCGCCTCATCATGGCCTGACATCGCGTCAAATCCCGAGATACGCCGCCTGCACCTGCTTGTTGTTGGCGAGCTCGGCGCTGGTGCCGTGCATAATGACGTTGCCGCTTTCCAGCACATAGGCCCGCTGCACCAGCGACAGCGCGCGGCTGACGTTCTGCTCGACCAGCAGGATCGCGGTGCCCATCTTGTGAATCTCGCCGATCTTCTCGAAGGTGACGTCGGTCATGACCGGCGCGAGCCCGAGCGAGGGCTCGTCCAGCATCAGAAGCCGCGGCTTCAGCATCAGGCCGCGGCCGACCGCGAGCATCTGCTGCTCGCCACCACTCATGGTGCCGGCAAGTTGCTTCCTGCGGTCGGCGAGCCGCGGAAAGATGCTGTAGACGAGTTCAAGCGTGCGGCGGCGTTCCGCCTTCGCCTTCGGCACGTAGGAGCCGATCTCGAGATTTTCCTGCACCGTCATTTCGGGGAAAACCTGGCGGCCCTCGGGCACGTGGGCAATTCCAAGCTCCGGAATCCGGTGCGGCGGAAGCGATGCCAGATTGTTGCCCGCGAAAATGATCGAGCCCGATGACATCTTCACGAGGCCCGAGATGGCGCGCAGTGTGGTGCTCTTGCCGGCGCCGTTCGCGCCCAAGAGGCCGACGGCTTCGCCCTCGCCGATCGTGATGCTCACATCATGGATGGCCGGGACGGAGCCGTAGCTCGCGCTCACGCCTGACAGTTCGAGCACTAGACCACTCCCGGTGCAGGTTCATGGACATAGGAGCCGAGATAGGCGCGGACCACTTCCGGGTTTTCCACGATCTCCCTCGGCGTGCCATCGGCAATCTTCTGGCCGTGATCGAGCACGACGATGTGGCGGGCGACCGCCATGATCGCGCGCATGACATGCTCGACAATGACGATGGTGAGTCCGCGCTCCGAAAGCTTTCCGATCAGCGCGACCGCCTGATCGATCTCCGACGGGTTGAGCCCGGCCATCACTTCGTCGAGCAGCAGAATCCGCGGCTCTGTCGCCAGCGCCCGCGCCATCTCCAGCCGGCGCTGGTCGATGGTGGTGAGGTCCCTGGCCGGGGTCTGTTCCCTGGCCGAAAGCCCGACGAACTCGATGGTCTCGCGGGCCCTGTCGCGTGCCACCGCGGCATTCCTGTCGCGCAGGAACGCGCCGGTCATGACATTGGCGAGCACGGTCATGGCACCGAACGGCTTTGCGACCTGGAACGTGCGCGCCAGCCCGTGCGCGCAGATGTCATGCGGGCGGAGGCCGACGATCTCGCGGCCGAACGCCATGACCGAGCCGGCGTCCGGCCGGTGGAAGCCGGTGATGAGATGAAAGCTCGTGGTCTTGCCGGCGCCGTTCGGTCCGATCAGCGCGACGGTCTCGTTCTCCTTCACAGAAAAACTGACGTCCTGCACGGCGCGCAAGCCGCCGAACCGCTTGCTGAGACCGCGAATGACGAGCGCGTCCGCCATGGCTGTGCCTCATGCTCGCAGCGGGTTGCGGGGGAAATAGTGCCGCCAGCCGTCGGTGATCACGCCGATCAGTCCGGTCGGCCGCCACAGAATGACGGCGATCAGGATCAGGCTGTAGACGGTCAACTGCACCCCGCCGATCGAACTGCCGAGCCAGCTTTGCAGCAGCGCCGACGTGGTTTCGAGAAGCAGCGTTCCGATCACCGGACCCCACAGCGTCCCGATGCCGCCAACGATCGCTACCAGGGCCGCCTCGATCGAGATGTTGAAGTTGAAGGCGGTCGCGGGGTCGATGAAGTAGATGTACTGGGTGTAAAACGTGCCGGCCAGTGCGGTGAGAAAGGCGCTGATCAAATAGATGTTGCGCTTGATCCGCGGCGCATTGACGCCGATCGCTTCGGCGGCGTCTTCATCCTCGCCGATCGCGACCAGATAATAGCCCATCCAGGAATTTTCGATCCGGTAGGTGATGACAAGCCCGAGGACGAGCAGGCCGAGCGCGACATAATAATAGGCAGCCTTCGCCTCGAACTGCATCATCAGCGGGGCGTTGCCGAGATTCGGGATGGTGGTGCCCTCGGCGCCCCAGGCGAGATCGCGGAATTTGAGAAAGATCAGCATCAGCGCCTGCGCCGTCGCGATGGTGGCGATGGTGAAATAAGGCCCGCGCAACCGGAAGCACAGCCATCCGATCGGCAGGCTCGCCAGCATCGCCACCCCGCCGCCGGCGACCATTCCGATCCAGGGCGAGATGCCGAAATCCACCTGCAGGATGGTGGACGTATAGGCACCCAACCCGAAATAGGCGGCGTGTCCCAGCGAAAGCTGCTTGGCATAACCGCCCATCAGGTTCCAGGCGACGCCGATGAACGAGAACAGCAAAATCCGAATGAAGATGTCGATCGCAAACGAGTTGGTCACTACCAGCGGCAGCCCAAGGACGACCACGACCAGCGCGGCCAGCGCAACCACCTTCCATTGGCCGGGGCTTTGCACCTAGCGCACCCTGCCGCCGCCAAGCCCGTTAGGCTTGAAGGCGAGCGTCAGCAGCAGCATGGCGAACACGACGATCTGGCCGGAGTCAGCGCCGACATATTGAATGCCGAGCGACTCGGCGATCCCCATCATCAGGCTCGCGATCAGCGCGCCGACGACGTTGCCGAGCGTCCCCAGTACCACGGCGACAAAGGCCATCAGCACGAAAACCTGCCCGACAAACGGGTAGGCCGAGTAAAACGGCATCAGCAGCGAGCCGGCGGCGCCGGCGAGCGCGAGCGCGATGCCGACCGCGACGCAGAACACGCGATTGGGGTTGATCCCCATCAGCGTCGCCACGTCACGGTTCTGGGCGGCGGCGCGCATCGCTTTGCCGAGATCGGTGGTGTGCAGGAAGACCCAGAGCAGGCCGCTCAGCACCATGGCGACGACAAAGGCGATCAGTTTTGCCACCGGAATATAAAGCCCGCTGACATGGATCGCTGCGTCGGAATAGGAGGTGTGCACGGTGCGGTAATTCGCGGTGAAAAGCATCAGCGCGAGATTGAGCAGCAGCAGCGACAATGCGAAGGTCAGGAAGATCTGCGGCATGTCGTTCGGGCCCAGCACCCGGCGGATCAGGAAATGCTGCACCAGCACGCCGATCACGAACAGCGCGGGCATCGTGACAAAGAGCGATGCGATCGGATCGATCCCGAACTGGGTGGCGAGAAAGAAGCTGATATACATCCCGATCATCACGAATTCGCCCTGGGCGAAATTGACGATCTTGACCACGCCGAAGATCAGCGTGACGCCAATGCTGACGAGCGCGTAGATACCGCCGATGAGCAGGCCGTTGATCACGGCCTGAACCACTGTCTCCAGCATCGATTTCGACCGCCGTCAGGTTTTCAGCAGCGGCGCGCGGGCATCTTCCTTCGGGAAGACGCTGGCGAGATCGCCGTGCTGCCATTGCACGCCGATCGGCCGGCCGTAGACGTTTTTGCCGTCGGGCCCGAACTTCACCTTGCCGCCCGGAGCCATCGCCGCATAGCCCGAGGAGACGTCGAGCGTCGACAGCGCCTGGCGTACCTTTTGCGGATCGGTGGAGGCGGCGCGCTCCAGCGCGTCGGCAATCATGAAGGTCTGCGCGACCAGGCCGCCGGCATATTCGAACAGGAAGTAGCCGGTGCGTTTCTGGTATTCGGCATTCACTTTCTGGGCATCGGCATCCATGTCGTGGTTCCAGTGCGCCACGCCCTGCAGGCCCTCGGCTAGCTTGCCAACATTCTTGTAGAAGTCCGGAATCACGAAGCCGCCGGAGCCGCCATTGATGGCGATATCGAGGCCGACCTGCTTGACGGTGCGCACGATCAGGATCAGGTCGTTCAGATAAGACACCGAGAACAGCGCGTTGGCGCCCGAGGATTTGACCTTGTTGATCAGCGGGCTCGCATCGGTGAAGCCGGCGGAGTAGGGCTCGAACATCACGATCTCGACGCCCTCGGCCGGCGCCAGCTCCTTCAACCCGTTCGAGGTCGAGGTGCCGAACGCGGTATTCTCGAAGATCACCGCGACCTTCGGCTTATCGCTGACCAGTTTCGACATCTGCAGCTGCGCCTGGGCGAACTGCGAGGCGCGCGCAAACGGCGTGAAGGTGTAGGTTCGCCCCTTGTTGAGCTGGTCCGAACTCGATCCGGTGATAAGCGGCACCTTGGCGCGTTCGGCCACCTCGCTTGCGATCAACGTCAGCGCGCTGGCGAAACAGCCGTGGATCGCCGACAGTTTATTGCCGCTGATCAGCCGGTCGGTTTCGGTGCGCGTCACCGTGGTGTCGCTCTGCACGTCGGAGATGATCAGGTTGAGCTTGGCGCCGCCGAGCGATTTGATGCCGCCGGCTTCGTTGACCATCTCGACCGCGAGCTTGGCCGCCGCGACGCAGCCGACGCCGATCTGCGCCATGCTGCCGGTGGTCGGATACAGCGCGCCGATGTTGACGAGATCGGCGGCCCAGCCCCGCAAGGGCACCGCGCCGAAGGCGCCGGCGGCGACCGCACCAGTGGCTTTGAGGAGGAATTTGCGGCGGCTTGGCCGCCGCGACAGCATTGGATTGGTGTCGCCCTGGTTGCCAAGGACGGATTGCCGGTGATCCTTTTTCATATCGACTCCCCCTGTGCGATCCGGCGCAGATTCCGTCTGCTCGACCCGCTCGCTTGTTATTGGCCGGGAGCGTAGTCCTGTTGAATATTGTTTACAATATAGTTTTCAATCTTATTATGGCCGCGCCTGAAATTTACCGCCGGCCGGCCGGTTGTGCCGGGTCGGACGCCTGCACCATTTGGGGAAATATGGCCGGAAAGCCACTCGACCGGACGAATCTGCCAGCGCCTAAATCCCGTCCGGTGCTCGAGCCGCCGGCACGTGAAGCGGCCGCGGCCGTCCTCATTGCAAGGCGCATCGAGGAGGATATCGTGCTGGGGCGACGTCAGCCGCGAGAGCGCCTGGTCGAGCAGGATCTGTGCGATCTGTTCCAGACCCACCGTGGTGATGTCCGGCTCGCGCTTTTCGAACTGGAGAAAAAGGGTCTGGTCGAGCGCATCCCGAACCGCGGCGCCATGGTGCGCGGACTGACGCCGCTCGAGGTGAGGGAGATCTATGCGGTTCGTGAAGAGCTGGAAGTGATGGCGGTCCGCATCATTCCATTTCCCGTTGGCCCGCAGGATATCGAAAGTCTGGAGGAGCTACAGCGGCAGCACGCCGCGGCCGTCATTGCCGGTGACTTGCTGACAGTGTTTTACAGTAACCTCAGCTTTCACCAGTTTTTGTTCGGGCTGTGCGGCAATGCCTGCCTGATCGAGACGATCGACCTGCTCGCGCGCAAGGTCCATGGCATCCGGTTTTACGCCAATGCGTTTCCGCAATCGCTGGATCGGGCGCGCCGTGACCATCTGGACATGATCAAGGCGCTTCGCAGCTCACGCCGGGGGGAGCTGATCGAGCTGACCCGGCGTCACCTCAAGCCATCTCCGGAAGCCTATATCAAGGCCTACGAACGGCGCTTCGGCACGGCCGCGGCGCCGCTGGATTGATCCTGCCTATTCGGCGCTGCTGACCAGCTTGATACGCGGTTTGGCCGCCTCGGTCAGGCTGCGATAGGCGGCGAGATAGTCGAGTGCCATGCGCCGCGCGGTAAATCGCATTTCAAACTGCCTCCGGATCGCGGCGCGGTCGAGCTGGGAAAGGCGGTCGACGGCAGCGACCGCGCTGATCTCGTCTTCGACGATGAAGCCGGTCAGGCCCTCATCGATGATTTCGGGGACCGAGCCGCGGTTATACGCGATCACGGGCGTCCCGCAGGCCATCGCCTCGATCATGACAAGGCCGAACGGTTCGGGCCAGTCGATTGGAACCAGCAAGCCGATCGCGCCGCTGAGAAAGTCGGGTTTTTCATGATCGCCGATCTCGCCGATAAATTCGACCAAAGGATGATCCATCAGCGGACGAACGACCTCATCGTAATATTCCTGGTCGGCGCGATCGACCTTTGCCGCGATCTTCAGCGGAATGCCGCATCGGATCGCGATCCGGATCGCCCGATCGACACCCTTCTCCGGCGCAATCCGCCCCAGTACCGCCAGATAGCCCGGATTGATCGGCCGCGGCGTCAGCAACTGTTCCGGCAGGCCGTGGTGGATGGTGCTGATCCAGTTGGCTTGCGGCACCGGACGCCGCTGCGCGTTCGAAATCGAAATCACCGGAACAGAGGCGAAGGTGGTGAATACCGGCTGGTGTTCGGGCAGGTCGAGCCTGCCATGCAGGGTGGTCAGGAACGGGGTCGGCTGCCGGTAGAACAGCGAGAACGGATAATAGTCGAGATGGAAGTGCAGGAAGTCGAATTCCTCGTCGTCGCATTTTTGCCGGACGCGTTCCAGCATCACCATATGGAGAGCGTTGGGGTCGCGAACCGACCCGTCGAGGCGTAGCGCCCGCGGCCACGTCGCGTCCAGTTTCGCAGATGTCCGGGAATCGCCACTTGCGAACAGCGTAACGTCGTTCCCAAGTGCCACCAATTCCTCGGTCAGCCAGTGTACCACCCGCTCGGTTCCGCCGTACAGCTTGGGGGGGACAGCCTCCGTCAGCGGAGCAACCTGCGCGATGCGCATCTATTCGTCTCCTTTCATGATGATCATGGATGAAACAGCCCCACTCTGCGGTTGGCACCGGCATGCCAGAGACGGAACGTTTCGGCAGGTGCGAAGTTCCCTACACGACACGCACTTCCTCCACACAGTGGTCTTGTTGATGCCATCACCTCCGATCAGATTTTTACCGTTGTTACTGCTGCCAAATTGTTGCGCGGTGATGGCGTCGCGGGAAGAACTCCAAATATGCCCCCCGCGATCGATTGGACGAAACGCCTCCAGGTAAGGTTTCCTCTTCTCCTCCAACGGGTTTTGCGGCTACATGGACAATCTTTCAGGATATGCACATCGTCCGTTTCCGTTTGTGCTGCGCTACCTCCGCCAGCGTCTGGCCTCGCATGTGGTTATCCTGACAGCCGTAATTGCGGCCGTGGCGTGTTCGGTAGGGACGCAATATGGCGTGAAATATCTGGTCGACAGCCTGTCGGAGGGGGCCGCGCGTGCGGGCGGGGTATGGCTGGCATTCATTTTTCTCATGTCCTTGATCGCGGCGGACAACCTACTGTGGCGAATCGCGAGCTGGACGGCCAGCTTCACCTTTGTGGGGGTGACAGGGGATTTGCGCCGCGACATTTTTCGTCACCTCACCGGCCATTCGCCAAACTATTTTTCCGATCGCCTGCCGGGCATGCTGACCAGCCGCATCACCGCGACCTCGAACGCGGTGTTCACGGTCGAAAACATGTTCATCTGGAACGTGCTGCCGCCTTGCATGGCGACGATTTCGGCGATTGCCCTGATTGTGACGGTGAGCCTGCCGATGGCGGCGGGCCTGATCGTGGTCGCCGGTGCGATGGTCATGGTGATGTTCCGCCTGGCGGCCGCCGGCCGGCCGTTGCACGACGACTTCGCCAACAAGGCCGCGGCCGTCGACGGCGAGATGGTCGACGTCATCAACAACATGCCGCTGGTGCGCGCATTCTGTGGCCTCAGATTCGAGCACGACCGGTTTGACGCGACCGTCAACCGGGAACTGACGGCGCGGGGGCGGAGCCTTCGCTATCTCGAAAAGCTGCGCATCATCCATGCCGGCGTCACCATGATACTGACCATCGGGTTGCTGGCCTGGGCGATCGTCCTGTGGCAACGCGGCGATGCCACCACCGGCGATGTCGTGCTGGTCTCTACACTGGGGCTTTCCATTCTGAGTGCAACTCGGGATCTGGCGGTGGCACTGGTCGATGTCACCCAGCACGTTGCCCGGCTGACCGAAGCCATTGCCACCCTGCTGCTGCCGCACGAATTGCAGGACCATCCGGCGGCCGAGCCGCTGGTGAAGGCGGGCGCGGCGATCGCCTTCACCAATGTTTCGTTCCGTTATCCCGGCGGCCCAAAGGTGTTCGAAAGGTTCAGCCTTCGTCTGCAGGCTGGACAGCGGGTCGGGCTGGTCGGTCAGTCCGGCGGCGGCAAATCCAGCCTGTTCGTTCTGCTGCAGCGGTTCTACGACGTACAACAGGGCAATATCGCCGTCGACGGTCAGGATATTTCCCGCGTGACGCAGCAAAGCCTGCGCGAGGCGATCTCGGTGGTGCCGCAGGACATTTCGCTGTTTCAGCGCACGATCCTGGAAAACATCCGCTACGGCCGGCCCACCGCGACCGACGACGAGGTGCTGCGCGCGGCCATTGCGGCCCGGTGCGATTTCGTCGAATCCCTGCCGGAGGGGCTCGCGACCATGGTCGGCGACCGCGGCGTCAAGTTGTCTGGGGGCCAGCGGCAGCGCATCGCCATCGCGCGAGCGTTCCTGAAGGACGCGCCGATCCTGCTGCTCGATGAGGCCACCGCCGCGCTTGACAGCGAGTCCGAGGAGGCTATCCGTGAAGCGCTCGGCCGGCTGATGCGCGGCCGTACCGTGATCGCGATTGCCCACCGCCTGGCGACGCTGCGCAATTTCGATCGGGTGGTCATGCTCAAGGCGGGCAAGATCATCGAGGACGGCCCGCCGGACCGCCTGATGCAGGGTCAGGGCCCGTATCGCGAACTGGTGAACCAGGAAATAAGCCGCCTTGCCACCCATGCGGCCTGATATTCGGTAGCGTCCAAGTCCTAGTGCGTTTTATCGTTGGGCCGGGGAAAATCGCGCGAGGTCAAATGCCAGCCGAAGTCGTAACCCAGATCATGGCGGTGCGGACCGTCGAACTGGTTTTGGAATCGTCGTTCTACATTCCGATGACCGGGCCAGCCGCGAGGCCGCGGCGCTCGCTCAAGCATGACGATACCTTCATCGTGCTGGACAGCCACGGCGATATCGGTGCGTCCGCCGGCGGACCTGACGGCCTGTTCAACGCCGACACCCGCTATCTGGCTCGACTCGAGCTTGTGCTGAACGATGTTCAGCCGCTGCTGCTCGGTTCGAACCTCCGAGACGATAATTCCGGGCTGACCATCGACCTCACCAATCCCGACGTCTATCGCGACGGCCGGATCGTACTGCAGAAGGACATGCTGCATATCGTGCGCACGCACTTTCTCTGGCGCGGAACGGCCTATCAGCGGATCGGCATCCAGAATCACGGCAAGAGTGCGGCAAGCTTCGACGTAACGCTGCTGTTCGACAACGACTTTGCCGATTTGTTCGAAGTACGCGGTGAATAGCGCGCACGGCGGGGAGTCGGCGCCAGCAAGTTGCTGGGTCCCGCAGACGTCGTGCTCGAATATAAGGGCCTCGACGGCAAGGCGCGCGCTACGGCGCTGCATTTCGATCCGAGGCCGACGAGGCTTGCCGTGCATGCCGCGAGCTATCATTTCGACCTCGCGCCGCAACAGGCGAGTTCATTGTTTGTTGCCGCTTCCTGCAACAAGCCGGCGCCGTTCGAGCCGGTGCCGTTCTTCCGCGGGTTGCTGGCGCATCGTCGCGAGATGCGGCAGTCGACCGCGGGCGCCACCAGTATCGAAACTTCAAACGATATTTTCAACGAGGTGGTGTGCCAGTCGATGGCCGACCTCAATATGCTGATGACGGATACGCCGCAGGGACGCTATCCCTATGCCGGCATCCCCTGGTACTCGACGACATTTGGCCGCGACGGAATCATAACTGCGCTGCAGATGCTGTGGATCGACCCGCGGGTCGCACGCGGTGTGCTGAGCCGGCTCGCCTTCTACCAGGCTACCACGGCCGATCCGCTTGCCGACGCCGAACCCGGCAAGATCCTGCACGAAATGCGCGGCGGCGAAATGGCCGTGCTGCGCGAGGTGCCGTTTGCGCTATATTACGGCAGCGTCGATTCGACCCCGTTGTTCGTGTTGCTGGCCGGACTTTATGTCGAGCGCACCGGCGACGATGAGACGTTGGCCGAGCTATGGCCGGCGATCGAGGCCGCACTGCGCTGGATCGATGGCGCCGGCGATCCAGATTGCGACGGATTTGTCGAATATCGGCGCGCCTCCGAGCAGGGGCTCCCCAACCAGGGCTGGAAGGATTCCTACGACGCGATCTTTCATGCCGACGGCCGGCTCGCCGAAGGCAATATCGCGCTCGCGGAAGTGCAGGGCTACGTGTTCGCCGCCAAGCAGCTCGCGGCGCGCTGCGCGTTGCGGCTCGGCAACACCGACAGGGCGGTCAAGCTGCAGGCCGAGGCAACGTTGCTCGCCGAGCGATTTGAGGAAGCATTCTGGTGCGAGGAACTCGGCACCTATGCGCTTGCGCTCGACGGTGCCAGGCAGCCGTGCAAGGTTCGCACCTCCAACGCCGGGCAGCTCTTGTTTACCGGCATCGTGCGCGAAGACCGCGCCCGCATGGTCGCCGCCGATCTGATGCGGCCGCACTTTTTCACCGGATGGGGCATCCGCACGGTGGCGCGCGGCGAAGCGCGCTACAACCCGATGTCCTATCACGACGGTTCGATCTGGCCGCACGACAATGCGCTGATCGCGCTGGGACTTGCACGCTACGGGCTGAAGCATTCGGTCGAGCAGGTATTCAAGGGCCTGTTCGACGCCGCCACCTATATGGACTTGCGGCGGCTTCCGGAATTGTTCTGCGGCTTCAGGCGAGAAAAGCAGCGTGGCCCGACGCTGTACCCGGTAGCCTGCGCGCCGCAGGCCTGGGCCAGCGCGACGCCCTTCACATTGCTGGAGGCTGCGCTCGGTCTCGAGTTCGACGCCAAGCGCGGCGAGATCCGTCTGCGCAACCCGCGCCTGCCGGCCTTCCTCGATGAAGTGGTGCTGCGTGATTTGCGGCTTGGCCCGTCAAGCGTCGATCTGCGCGTCCGCCGCCACGGTGACGACGTGTCAATGGAAGTGCTGCGCACGCGCGGCCGGATTCAGGTTTCGATTGTGCTGGCGCATTGACGTGACGCCTGACCGAAGGAGGCCATATGCGCGCAAGATTATTCGGCCTGGTTGCGATCGCTTTTGCCGCGTTCGCCGTTGCGGCAGCCTCGGCGGCTGACGAAAGCGCCGCGCCGCCCGCCGCGGCCAACCCTCAGCCGCCGGCGCAGCAAAACGCAACGCCGCCGGTCACGCCGACGCCGCCCGCGCCGCCGGCGTCGGTCACCATCATCGGTGCCAAGGAGGCCCACGGCGTACTCGGCCGTGACGTGCGCAGTGCGAAGAATGAAGACATGGGGCACATCGTCGACGTGATCGTGGACCGCTCCGGTACCGTGCGCGCGGCCATCATCGATTTCGGCGGTTTTCTCGGTGTCGGCAGCCGGAAAATCGCCGTCGACTGGAACGCTCTGCGTTTCGGACGGGTGGCCGACAAGAGTGACGCCATCACACTCGAATTGACCAAGGATCAGGTAAAGGCGGCGCCTGAATACAAGGAGGATACACCGATCGTGGTGCTTGGCGCCTCCGGCAGCCTGCAGCCACTGGATTTCGATGACCAATAGCCAGGGCGGAGAGCGGGATATCCTGGTTGCCCGCGCATCCCGGCACCCGGTTGACCGGATCGACGGCGACGATTACGGGCGACCGGGCGGCGGTGAGGGCGGCGCCCCGCTGCATCCGGAGCCGGGGAGGCGGCTGCCTCGACCGTCTCCCTCCCGCGAGAGCTTGCGCGGCCTCGACTGGTTCATCTTCTTTCTGGCCGACGTACAGACCGGGTTTGGCCCGTTCGTCGCGGTTTACCTGACGACGCAAAAATGGACCCAGGTCGAGATCGGCCTTGTGCTGTCGATCGGCGGAATCATCGGCTTGATCGGGCAGATGCCCGGCGGGGCCATCGTCGATGCGGCCCGCTCCGAACGGCTGGTGGCGGGACTGGCGGTCGCGACCATCGGCGTCAGCGCGCTCGGCTATGCGGTATGGCCGATTTTCCCGATCGTCGCTTTGGCTGCGACCCTGCATGCCGCCGCGAGCTGCGTGCTGGGCCCGGCCATCGCCGCGATCAGCCTCGGACTGGTCGGCCCGCTAGCGATCGGCGAGCGGTTCGGGCGCAACGCCCGCTTCGCCTCGCTCGGCAACGGGATTGCGGCGGCCGTGATGGGCACCTGCGGCTATCTGTTGTCCAGCCGTTCGGTCTTTCTCGTCACCTTCGTATTGGCGATCCCCGCCTTGCTCGCGCTCGCCCGCATCCGTGAGCGCGAGGTCGACGTCGCGCAGGCGCACGGCGCGGTCGAGCGCGACGTCGCTGACGCCAGCGCCACCAGCATTCTCAATCTGGTACGCCAGCGCGCGCTGCTGATCTTCGCCGCCAGCGTATTGCTGCTGCAGCTCGCCAATGCGGCGATGCTTCCTTTGATGGCCGGCGTCGTCACCACCCGATCGGCCCAATGGGCGCCGGTCCTGATCGCCGCCTGTATCGTCGTGCCGCAAGCCATCGTGGCGTGGACCTCGCCGACGGTCGGGCGCAAGGCGCAGCAATGGGGACGCCGGCCGCTGCTTCTGATGGGCTTTGCCGCGCTCGCCGTCCGCGGCCTGCTGTTCGCGCTGGTAAGCGATCCATACCTTTTGGTCGCGGTGCAGATATTTGACGGCATCACCGCCGCGGTATTCAGCGTCATGGTGCCGCTGATCGTCGCTGACGTTGCGTTCGGCAGCGGTCATTTCAACCTTGCGCAGGGTATTGTCGGCACCGCGACCGGCATTGGCGCGTCGCTGAGCACCGTGCTTGCGGGTTATGTCAGCGACAAGTTCGGCAGCAGCGTCGCGTTTACCGGGCTTGCCGGGATCGCCGCGCTGGGTCTTGCCATGATCTGGCTGGTAATGCCGGAAACGCGGCGGGACGTCGAGTGAGGGGCATCGAGAAACGGCCGCCTGCCAGCGCCGAGCGCGTCCATGCAAGAATGGTTCCAGTTTCGCCCTGCAGGAGGGACCAGGCCGCCGTCGACGCTCGCGCCCTGATGTCGAGAGAAACGCTTTCCTGAGCTGGCCCCGCCATCTAGGGTCACGCCACGCCTCGGTCGGTGGCGCAGGAGTGACCGGATGACCATAGCGGAAAACGATCAGGGTATTTTGACAAAGAGCTTTCAGGGCCTTCGCGTCCTGGATTTTTCGACCACGATTGCCGGTCCACATTGTACCCGGATGCTGGCCGACATGGGCGCGGAGGTCATCAAGATCGAGCCGGCGGAGGGCGAGACGATGCGAACCCGCCCTCCCGTTCGCAATCATTGCAGCAGCGTTTTCGGCCAGCTCAATGCCGGCAAGAAAAGCCTTGTTCTCGATCTGAAGGCGCCGAACGCAACCGACATCATCCATCGCCTTGCCGCGACCTCCGATATTCTTGTCGAAAATTTTCGTCCGGGCGTCATGCGGCGGCTGAAGCTCGACTACGGCGCGCTGCAGCCGTTCAATCCGGAACTGATCTATTGTTCGATTTCCGGATACGGTCAAACCGGGCCGTCGGCCGAACTGCCGGCCTATGCGCCAGTTATCCACGCGGCATCCGGCTACGATATGGCCCATTTGTCCTACCAGCCAGGGCGTTCGCGCCCGGATTATTGCGGCATCTATCATGCCGACGTCGTCACCGGCGTCTATGCTTTCGGCGCTATCTCGGCGGCCTTGTACCAGCGGCAGGAGACGCACAAGGGTCAGCACATCGATGTGTCGATGCTGGAATCGATGCTCAGTCTCACCTTGAATGAAGTGCAGTGGGCCCAGTTCGCCGTAACCACGCCGAGCCGCCCGATGTTCGGTCCGGTGGAGACAGCGGACGGCTATGTGATGGTCGCCATTGCCAGCGAAAAGACATTTCAGAATCTGGTGATGGCTGCCGGCCATCCGGAGTGGATCGCCGATCCGCGCTTTGCGAAATATCCGGACCGGCGCCATCACTGGAAGGATTTGATGGAGGGTGTTGAGACCTGGTCGCGCCCGCTCTCGACCGAAACCTGCCTTGCGCTGCTGAACCAAAACGGCGTTCCCAGCTCCGCCTATCGCACCGTCGCGCAGGCATTGTCCGATCCCCAGCTTGGGCATCGGGGTGCACTGGCCGAAGTGGCCGACGACGACGGCACGTTCAGGGTGATGAACTTGCCGTTTCGCATGTCGGAAGCCGCGGTCAGCGCCGGAAAGCGGGCGGCAACGCTCGGCGAGCATACGGTTGCGTATCTCCGGGAGACCGGACTCTCGGACCAGGAAATAGCGGCTTTCGCGGCAACCTCGCCGGTCGCCTAGCGGTGCGAGCGTCGTCTCCCTGCGGCTTTTCATCCGGTCACCGCGTCCGGCCTTGCCCGAGTCTGCGATTCCGGCCAATCTGACGCGGCAGTCGCCAACGATCCGGAATACCGGACGCACCGATCGGGGAGGAGATTACATGACCGTGGCCATCAGCTCGCGCAAGCTCGCGCAGATATTCCTTGTGACGGCATTTGCCATCGCCGGGTTTGCAAGCTCCGCCAACGCCCAGAAGCAGGGCGGCAGCATCACGGTCGGCCTCGAACTCGACATTCCCGGTTTCGATCCGCTCAAGGTCGGCGTGTTCGATACCTCGGCGGAAACGGCGGCGGCGGCGATTTTCGATACGCTGGTGTCGCTCGACGACAAGGGCCAGCCGCAGCCGAAGCTCGCGCTGTCCTGGACCCATTCCGACGACTACAAGACCTGGACCTTCAAGCTGCGGCCGGGCGTCAAGTTCCAGGACGGCACGCCGTTCAATGCGGCGGCGGCGAAAGCCAATTTCGACCGGCAGAAGGACCCGGCCAACAAGTGCCGCTGCGCCTTCTACATCGCCGGAATCCACGACGTCCAGGCGCCGGACGAATTGACGCTGGTCTACAATCTGACCGATCCGTCGGTGAACCTGCCCGCGGTCCTGACCATTCAAAGCTCGAACAATGTCATTCAGTCGCCGACCGCGTGGAAGACCAAGGGCGACGACTACAACCGCAATCCCGTCGGCACCGGGCCGTACATGCTGAAGTCCTGGACCGCGGGCGATCGCATGGTGCTCGAGAGGAACCCGGACTACTGGAACAGGGGCCACCCCTACCTCGATCAGATCATACTGAAGCCGCTGCCAGATGCGCAGTCGCGGTTCGCCAGCCTGCAATCCGGCGAGGCCGATATCATCTGGGACGATGAGTACGACGCGGACAATATCCAGAAGGCGGAAAAAGATTCGAGGATGACGGTGCACACCTATACCGGGTCCGGCGCCCAGGTCTATGCGTTCAACACCAAGCTCGCGCCGTTCGACGACCTGCGCGTGCGCCAGGCGCTGGTGATGGCTATCGACCGCAAGAAGATGTCGCAGGCGATCACCAACGGTTTGAGCAAGCCGGCCAGCAATCCCTACGGCGACGGCTCCTGGGTCAAGTGCAAGGACGACGGCGCGCTTCCTTTCGATGTCGAGAAGGCCAAGGCGCTGATCAAGGACTACGGCAAGCCGGTCGATTTCAAGATGCTGGTTACCGCCACGCCGCGGGGCCGTACCGTCGGCCAGGTGCTGCAGCAGTTCTGGAAGCAGGTTGGCGCCAATATGGAGATCGAGCAGGTCGACCAGGCCACCATCGTGCCGCGCGCATTCATGCGTCAGTTTCAGCTGACGCCGTGGCGGATCGTCGACCTTGCCGATCCCGACCCGCAGATGTACGCCAATTTCCACACCGGCAGCCCGGTCGCGCTCGCCAATTATTCCAATCCCGAGCTCGATCATCTGCTGGAACACGCGCGCACGACCGCGGACACCGACAAGCGCATCGATGACTATTGCGCGATCAGCCGGCTCATCAACCAGCAGGCGATCTGGTTCTGGACCTTCCAGAATACCTACTACGCGATCTCGAGCGCCAAGCTGAAAGGCCTGCCGAAAATTTATAGCGGGGTGATCGACGTTTCCAACGTCTGGATGGAATAACGCCCGATGCCGGGATTCGTGGCGCGAAGGCTCCTGTATCTGGTGCCGGTCCTGGTCGCGGTATCGCTGCTGACATTCTTCATTGCTTCGCTGCTGCCCGGCGATCTCGCCTATGTGATCCTGGGCGACCAGGCGACACCGGAGAAGGTGGCGGCGCTGCGCCACGACATGGGTCTCGATCAGCCGATCTGGTGGCGTTACATCGGCTGGCTGGGTCACCTGCTGCAGGGCGATTTCGGCCGATCGTTCCGCACCGGGCAGACCGTGTTGCAGGCCGTGGCCGAACGCCTGCCGGTATCGATCGAGCTGATGATCCTCGCCGAACTCATCGGTCTTGCCATCGGCGTCCCGCTTGCGATCGCCTGCGCGGTACGCAACGGCAGCGCTTTCGACCGCTTCATGACCAGCACGGCGTTCGGCATGTTGTCGGTACCCTCATTCCTGTCCGCGATCCTGTTGATCTACCTGTTTGCGGTCGAGTTGCGCTGGCTGCCGGCGACCGGCTATGTCCCGATCGGAGAAGATCCGATCGGAAATCTGCGCTTCTTCGTGCTGCCGGCGCTGACCCTGGCGCTGGCCGAATGGCCGGGGATCATGCGGGTGCTTCGCTCCGACATGATCGCGACGCTGCAGGAAGACTATATCGCGCTGGCCAGGGCCAAGGGGCTGAAGGCATCGCGTATCCTGTTCGTGCATGCTCTCAAGCCCTCGTCACTGACCCTGATCACGATAACCGGAATCAA
>JBDTKD010000001.1:0-4048 GCA_039935515.1 Bradyrhizobium sp. | reverse complement strand
ACGCATTAGTCCTGCCGGCATAGCCGGCACGACGGATTGAGAGACGTGCATGGCTTCACCCAGGACATCGTCACGCGGGACGCTCAACGGTTCGTGCCGACACGCTGGTGACGTCGCTCCTGACGATCGAGACGCGCGGTGCCGGCTTTGTCGATCTCACCGCCGAGGTGGTGGCCTTTGTGAAGGAGGCGCATGCGCGGGCGGGCGCGGTGACGCTGTTCATCCGCCACACATCGGCGTCGCTGACGATCCAGGAAAACGCCGACCCTTCGGTGCTGGCGGATTTGATGACGGCGCTCGACCGGGTCGCACCCGATGACGCCGGATGGACGCATGCCACCGAAGGGCCTGACGACATGCCGGCGCATGTCAAGACCATGCTGACGGCGACCTCGCTGCAGATACCCGTTCTGGAGGGCGAACTCGCGCTCGGAACCTGGCAGGCGATCTACCTGATCGAGCATCGGGCGCGCCCGCATCGGCGCGAGGTCACGCTGCAGTTTATCGGTGCAACCGCGTAGAGCAGCAGTCGGCCCGCGGGGGGATCGGCTGCCAGTGGATGGGAACCCGGCAAGGCAAGAGGACAACGGGAACCCGTGATGACCGCTCTGTTGCAGCGCACAAGCCGGATCGGTTAACCGCCTTGTCGCGGGCAGCATTTGGACGCTTGCATGAGACCCCTCACCAGAGGACAATTACATTGAAAAAATTCACTTGGCAGGCCCCTGCAAAGCGGTCACTGATTTGCCGCAACCTTTGCCAGAAGAAATGACCGTCGCAGCCAACACCCACCTCGTCATCGCCGATGATCATCCGCTGTTCCGCGAAGCGTTGCGGCAGGCGGTCGCCAGCGTCGTGACATCCGCGAAAATTGACGAAACCGGATCGTTCGAAGAACTGACCGCACTGCTGGAGCAGGATTCCGACGTCGATCTGATCCTGCTCGACCTGACAATGCCGGGAATCAGCGGCTTCTCCGGCCTGATCTATTTGCGCGCGCAATATCCGGCGATTCCGGTGGTGATCGTATCCGCCAGCGACGATGGCGGCACGATCCGCCGCTCGCTGGATTTCGGCGCCTCGGGGTTCATTCCCAAGCGCTTCGGCGTCGACACCTTGCGCGACGCGGTCGTGAAGGTGATGGAGGGCGATGTCTGGATACCCCCGGACACGGATCTCACCTCGGCGACCGATCCGGATATGACCCGGCTGCGCGACCGGCTGGTGACCCTGACGCCGCAGCAGGTGAGAGTGCTGATGATGCTGTCGGAAGGTCTGCTCAACAAGCAGATCGCCTACGAGTTGGGCGTGTCGGAGGCGACGATCAAGGCGCATGTCTCCGCCATCCTGCAGAAGCTCGGGGTCGAGAGCCGTACCCAGGCGGTGATCGCCGCGGCGAAGATCGCCGGCGGCCAATGGCGGCAGGGCACGCCGACGCCGCAGTAAATTTCGACGACGGCTACTCCGCCGCGATCGTCTGCTGGGTGCGCCATTGACCGAGCAAGGCCCGCAGCGATGCCGGCTTGACCGGCTTGTTGAGCACCGCGATGCTCTCCTCGCGCGCCGCGGCCCGCACATGCGGACTGCGGTCGGCGGTGATCAGGATCGCCGGAATGCCGTCGCCGAAGCGGCGGCGAATGTCCCGGATCGCGGCGATGCCGTTGCCGCGGTCGAGATGATAGTCTACCAGCAGGCCGGTGACCCGGGTGGCGCGGGCAGCCTCGATCGCCTCGATTGCGGCGTCGGGATCGGCGACCGCGATCACCTCCGCGTCCCAGCCCGTCAGCAGCGTCTTCATGCCGTCGAGAATCGCCGAATCGTTCTCGATGCAGACGATCAGCGCACCGCTCATCGGTGTCCTCGAGAGCGGTGTCGCGCTGGTGACCGCCGCGGTGTAGTTGATGGCTTTCGCGGTCGGCACCGTCACCGAAAAGAACGAGCCGCCGCTGGCAGTGGAGTCGAGCGCGATGGCGTGCTTGAGCACGCGGGCGAGGCGTTCGACGATCGAAAGGCCCAGTCCAAGGCCGCGCGCAATCCGCGCCCCCTGCTCCAGCCGGTGAAATTCCTTGAAGATCTCGCCGCGCTTGAGAATCGGGATGCCGACGCCGGTGTCATAGATGCAGAACTGCAGCGACGGGCCGCGGCGACGGCAGCCGACCAGCACGCGGCCGCGCGGCGTATATTTGATGGCATTGGAGATCAGATTCTGCAACAGCCGCCGCAGCAGCAGACGATCGGATTCCACTGCCAGCGAACTCGGTACGAACGTCAGCTTCAGCGACTTGGCGCGCGCGATCGGCGCGAATTCGATCTCGAGCGAACGCATCAGGTCGCCGACCTTGAAACTCGTGATCGTCGTGGACATGGCGCCGGCGTCGAGCCGGGAAATATCCAGCAGGGCGCCGAGGATTTCCTCGATCGCCTCCAGCGAACCATCGATATTCTGAACCAGCCGGGAATCCTCGCCGCCGCTTTGGCGCTCGACGAGGCTCGTCACATAGAGCCGCGCCGCGTTCAGCGGCTGCAGGATGTCGTGGCTGGCCGCCGCCAGAAACCGCGTCTTCGAGATGTTGGCGTCCTCGGCCGTGCTCTTGGCCCGCGCCAGCTCCGAATTCAGCCGGGTGAGTTCCTCGGTTCGATCGTGCACGCGCTTTTCCAGGGTCGCATTGGCGCGTTCCAGCGCCTCGGCGGCCTCGAAGCTCGGCGTGACGTCGGAAAAGGTGATGACCAGCCCGCCGCCGGGCATCCGGTTGGTGCGCACCTCGACCACCATATGGCGGTCCGGGAGCCGTTCCAGATACGGCTCGCCCTCGGTGGTGTAGGCGACCAGCCGGTTTTCCAGCAGTGATTCGCCGTCGCCGGAGGCGGGCGAACCGAGGGCGCCGCTGAATTCAAGGATTTCGCGCAGCGGAATCCCGATTTGCACGAAGTGCGGCGGCAGCGCGAACAGTTCGGCGAATTGCCGGTTCGAACAGATCAGCTGCAGGTCGGGATCGAACACGGCGATACCTTGCCGCACATGGTTGAGCGCGGTCTGCAGGATCTCGCGGTTGAAATGCAGGGCAGCGTGGGAATCGTCGAGCAGCTTGAGCGCCGCCTTGGCGGAGACGGTGCGCTTGCGCAGCAACAGCGACATCACCAGACGCGAGGACGCCGCCCCGATCGACGACGCGATCAGATGCTCGGCATGCTGCAGCAGCTCGAAATCGGCCGGTGTTGCCGGTTCGAGATCGGCATGATGGGTGACGGCGAAGGCCTCGAACGAATGATGGGCGCGCTCGGGTCCCAGATATTGCGCGACCGTATTCTGAATGTCCTGCACGGTCACTGTGGTGCGCCAGCGCCGGAAGGTCGGGGTGATCGGCGCCAGCGCGTTCGGCACGAACAGGTCGGCCTGCAGTCGTTCGATCGAGGACGGCTCGCGCCCGAGCGACAGCGCGACATAAGTGAGGATGTTGAGCGACAGACTCCAGAGCACGCCGTGCAGCAGTGGGGAAAGGTCGGCACCGAACAGGGCTTGCGGACGCAGCGCCTCGATGCCGAACGGACCGTGCTGCAGCAGCATCAGGCCGGCGGTATTGCCTTCCAGGAAACTCGGAAGAAACAGGGTGTAGATCCACGCGGCGATGCCGACCAGCATGCCCCCCATGGCGCCGCGGGCGGTGGCGCGCCGCCAGAACAGGCCACCGAAAAACGCCGGCGCGAGCTGCGCGATCGCCGCAAAGGACAACAGGCCGATCGCCGCCAATTGGGTGTTGCCGAGTACGCGATAATAGAAATAGGCCATCACCATGATGGCGAAGATCGCAAGGCGGCGAACCCGGAGCAGGAAATCGCTGAAATCCTTCTGGCCGGCGCGCGCCGCGGGACTGCGCTGTAGCACCAGCGGCACGACGATGTCATTCGAGACCATGATCGAAAGCGCGACGCATTCCACCATCACCATCGCGGTTGCCGCCGACAGGCCGCCGACAAAGACGCCGACGCTCAACAGCGGTGCATGGCCCTCGATCGGCAGCGCCAGCACAAACATGTCGCTGTCGACCGC